>CAYOBT010000517.1:0-2248 GCA_964402205.1 uncultured Anaerolineales bacterium | reverse complement strand
CGTGACGCCCCTTGTAGTCGAACTCGACGCACTGGCTACCCAGATCGTTAAGCACTGCAAGATCGGTGTACCCGCTCTCCTCCCGTGCCTCACGCAGCGCCGCCTGCCTGACTGTCTCCTCGTCCTCCAGGTGCCCTTTGGGCAATCGGACCTCGGCCCGCCCGGGCCGATCGAGCACCAACACACGGTCCCCGTCGACAATTACGCCCCCGCCAGCGACGTAGCGCACGGTCTTTTGTGCCACAGAAGCCCCCTACGGTCTGCGTGGCCCACCTGAGGCCTGCCTTCGCTGCGCGAAGGCGTGCAATCCCAGGCTACCTAGATAGGCCATGCCCGAGAACAGGATGATAGCGGCGCCCGATGTCACGTTGAGGAAATAAGATAGCCAGAGACCGACCGTCATGAAAACGGCCCCCAACCCGATGGCGAGCAGCATCGTCCTTTTCAGGTCCCGAGCGAATTGCCCACTCATCGCCGCCGGGATCGTCAGCATGGCGATGACCAGGATCAGACCCACAACGCGCATCAGCATCACCACCGTCAGACCAACCATGCCCATCAGCAGCAAGTAGATAGCCGCTACCGGCACGCGCTCCACCGTGGCGAAGACCTCGTCGAACGCCACGGCCAGGAGTTCCTTGTAGAACAGGACGACGAGCGAGACAATCACGATGTCGAGGATCAGCATAAGCAGAAGGTCGCCCGCAGGCACCGCCAGAATGCTGCCGAAGAGATAGCTCATCAGGTCGGCCTTGTAGCCACGCGACAGATCGACGAAGACAACGCCTAGGGCCATTCCGATGGCCCACGTCACGCCAATCAGCGTATCTGCACGCTCACCCGTCTTTCGTTGGATGGCCCCCATCCCCAGGGCCGCAGCCAGACTGAAGCCAATCGCTCCCACGACAGGGTTGATGCCCAGCAAATACCCCAGCCCAATGCCGCCATAGGCTGCGTGTGCGATACCGCCGCTGACAAACACGAGTCTCTTGACCACGATCAGCGTGCCCACGATGCCGCACGCGATACTCACCAGCAGCCCGGCTGCCAGCGCGTGCCTCATGAAACCAAACTGGATCGCCTCCATCATGGCAACAATCATGTCTCACTCCCGCTTGAGGTATGCTCGCGGAAGACCCGATGCGGCACGCCGTGAGCTATCAAGTCGATCGGGCATTGGTACGCCAGCTCGAGCATCTCCTGCGTTAGCTGGTCCTCGCCGTGATAGAACAGCTTTCGATTGAGACAGGCCACGGTGCGGACGTGGGACGAGATCGCCCCGATGTCATGGGATGCGATGAGGATCGTGGATTCTGCATTGAGTTCGTGGAGTAGCTCGTAGATGCTCGCGCTAACCTGCGGATCGACGCTTGCCAGAGGCTCGTCCAGCAGAAGGATGTCCGGCTCCGTCGCCAGCGCACGGGCGATGTAGGTGCGCTGCTGTTGCCCTCCAGAGAGGTCACCTATGGGCCAATCCGCGTGCTCCAGCATGTCGACCCGGGATAGCGCATCCTTCACAATCCGGTTGTCCTCACCAGTGTAGGGACGAAGGAGCCCGCGGCTGCCCAGCCTGCCCATCTGCACCACTTCCCACACGCTTATGGGGAAGTCGCGATCGAACGCCATGAGCTGGGGCACGTAGCCGATGTGACGGCGCCCCTCTGCGACGCTCTTGCCCATGATGCGCACTTCACCGCTCGCAGCGGGTATTAGCCCCAACACGACCTTGAACAGCGTCGTCTTGCCCCCGCCGTTCGGGCCCACAATCCCGATGAAGTCCAGCGGCTTCACGGTGAGGTTCACGTCCTGCAGGACCATCTGACGGTCATAGCCTGCATAAAGGTGTCGAATTGTGATCGCGTCGCGGTCCAGGTCCATCCCGTTCATTCGCTCTCCTGTCCATCCCTACCCAACTGGTCAGCCCAGCGGCCCCCAAGGTTCACTGCTCCAAAGCCTGCTCGCGGGCATTCCGCGCGACGTGTTCGCGGCCAGCGTGGGTCCGAAGCGGTCACCTGCACCGGCCCTACTGGCTTAGGACCTCGGCGAATGTATGAGCCACACTGCGCATGTTGGCCGTCCAATCCTCGGCCAACGGGCTGATGAGCAGCACCTCGCCCCCAATCTCGTTGGCAACCGTTTCTGCAGCCTTGCTGCTCAACTCCGGCTGGGCGAAGACAACGCGAATCCCCTCGCTCCTCGCTCGGTCGATGAGAGCAGCCAACTCCGCCGCACTGGGCTCCTGTCCTCC
>CAYOBT010000516.1:0-2253 GCA_964402205.1 uncultured Anaerolineales bacterium | reverse complement strand
AGTTCTACAAGTTGTGGCTGGATGAACGCATGGTGTACTCTTGCGGGTACTTTTGCCGGCCCGACGATGACCTGGACAGCGCGCAGGAGCAAAAGCTGGACCACATCTGCCGCAAGCTCCGATTGCGGCCGGGCCAGCGGATGCTAGACATCGGATGTGGCTGGGGAAGCCTAGTCATCTACGCTGCCCAGAACTATGGCGTTGATGCCACGGGGATCACCCTCAGCAAACCGCAGGCCGCCCTGGCTAGCGAGCGCATCGCGCAGGCGGGGCTAGCGGATCGCTGCCGCGTGCTCGTACAGGACTATCGCGAGGCATCGACCAAGACGCCGTACGACGCTCTCGTCAGCGTTGGCATGTTCGAGCACGTGGGCGCAGCTATGCTGCCCGCCTACTTTCGGCAAGCCTACGAGCTACTGCGGTCGGGCGGAGTCTTTCTGAACCATGGCATCGCGAGCCGCGCGACCAACCCACCGCAGCGTGGCCCCACATTCTCCGATACCTATGTATTCCCGGATGGAGAGCTGGCGCCGATCAACGTCACCCTCAACGCTGCAGAGAACGCCAGCTTTGAGGTGCGTGACGTGGAGAGCCTGCGCGAGCACTATGCCCTGACGCTGCGGCATTGGGTCAGCCGACTGGAGGCCAGCCGAGACAAGGCACGCGAGTTCGTCGATGAGCCGACCTACCGCGTGTGGCGCCTGTTCATGTCGGGCTCGGCACACGGCTTCGAGAGCGGGCGCCTCAACATCTACCAGACGCTCCTCGCCAAGCCAGATGCCAATGGTGATGCGCATCTGCCGTTGACGCGGAGCGACTGGTACGCACCGTAATCCCCCGCATGCTCTGATAGGTGAGCTCCGGCTAGCGCCTACTGGTCCCTAGCGATCCTCATCGTCGAAAGGATCGAGAAGCTTCTCGACGATGAGGACGAAATCCACCACCGTGGCAGGCACGGGCGTGACGTTGGGGACGATGGCCACAACCTCGCCATCAAGCCGGTTCAAAAAGTCCTCGAGACGATCCTGATCCCTGGTCATGCTCAGCTTGAACTGGTGCACTCGATAGGTCACGATGACACCTCCTGCGTTTCGCACGCGCTCCCACTGTCATCTTTACGCAGAATGGCCGCTAGGGTTTCCCAGACGGCCCAAGAGCTAGAGTCGGCGACACCGCGCGCTGGCGTCCCAAGACTTGAGGAGCCATCGCTTGTCGAGCACACAGGCCATCGTGTAGGCCGGATCAAAGGCGTTACCGACCTCGTACCGAACGCACTGCCCCATCAACGTCCCCGCCGCGTGAGCGTCCAGGCCATAGACGTCCGCCAACCAGCGCTGCATCTCGGTGGTGGCATGCTGCAGCGCCTCCGACAGCGGGCGGGCATTGCCCAGCGTCATGATGGCGGCATCGCTCTCGGCACGCGGCCACTTGGCCTCCAAGCCATGCTCTACTCGCACCGTCAGCGACACCTCCATGGCCGTCTCTAGCCCCTGCCCCACAATCTCACCGTCGCCCTGCACGGCGTGGCCATCGCCCAGGAATAGCAGGGCTCCCTCTTGGAACACGGGGAAGAATACCGTCGTGCCGGCGACAGTGCCTCTCCAGTCCATGTTGCCGCCGTAGGGCCCCGACGTGGCCGATGAGATGGCTTGCCCACCTTCGGGGGCGACGCCCAGGCATCCGAGCATGGGCGTCAACGGCAGACGCAAGTAGGCCAGCCTGGCGGGAGGATCGAGCGGCCAGGCCAATCCCTCATCTAGATCCAGTTGCCACACGACCTGCTCACCTGGCGGTAACCCGCGGACCGCACCTGGATCGAGGAGGTGCGCCGCGACGACCGACCTGCTAATGGCGGTATCGCGGCTGGGCTGGATGCGCTCTAGCCGAACAGCCAGCAAGTCACCGGGTTCGGCTCCCTCTAGGTAGAACGGCCCCGTCAGGGGATTCGGGTGCGCGTCGGTTACCAGCGCATCCCGCGCATCGTGTCCTCGGCAATCCACCGTCGTCGTGATGATGCGATCGCCATCAGCGATGCTCGCAATAGGCTCGTGGGGCCCAAAGGTATTGTGATAGCGTGTCGGCACGATCCGGTGATCCATAGAAACCCCCTTCGGGCGGCATGAAGCGCTAGCCAGGCCATGGCAGAATGGCCACATACGGCACGCCCGCGCCTTCTAGCCTGTGCGCAATCGCCTCGCGGTCTTTCCATAACACGAGCAGACCCTGACAGCAATCGGTCGAGAGGCTACGCGG
>CAYOBT010000515.1:0-2259 GCA_964402205.1 uncultured Anaerolineales bacterium | reverse complement strand
CAGCTGTACTCCCAATGGCGATGCTCCACCCACTCGCACAGCGGGGCATTGAGCCCCACGTTCCAGTCCGGCAGAAGCCCCGCTCGGAGCAGGTCCTCCTGCACGGCGCCCGGCACGACGGCGGGGATCACCGGCGTCGCGTGATGCCGAGTCGAGTCGATGCCTTCAGCGCCAGCCGTCCACTCCCACACATTGGGCGCCCAACCCACCAAGGACCAATCGAGAGACGCAAGATCGAAACGCATGCCACCCACTCCCTGTCTAGCCGCGAGGAACATCGCCGCGAGGCCCAAGCTAACACAGAGGCGGGGCGCGTGTCAACGATGCCCGCTCATAGAAAGCAAAAGAGGGCCTCCAAAGAGGCCCTCGTCAGGGACAGCCAGATTACCGTTCGCCTAGTTGGCGATCCAGCATGAGCAGAGCGTTGCCCTTTTCGCCCGCCTGCTTGAGCTGCGCGACGATGGAGGAAGCATTGTCCTCCTCCTCGACCTGCTCGTCGATGAACCATTGCAGCATGCTCTGCGTGGCATAGTCTTTCTCGGCCACGGACAGCTCGTACAGGCTATGGATGAGCTGCGTCACGTGCTGCTCATGCGCATAGGCCTTCTCAAAGATGTCCAGCGGCGAGTCAAAGTCCCGGGGAGGCTGGTCAATGCCAAACAGCTCGACCCTCCCACCCCGCTCATTTGCATACGCATAGAGCTTCAGAGCGTGCTCCAGCTCTTCGCCGGCCTGCTTTTCCATCCAGTGGGCCATGCCGGGCCAGTCAGCCGATTCGAGATACGCGGCCATGGCCAGGTAGAGATAGCCAGAGTATAGCTCGTTCCTGATTTGCTCGTTGATAGCAGCCTGTACCTTGATATTCATCGCGGGATCCTCCTATGTAGCCGTCGCGCTCTGCGTCACGGGCTCGCGGTTCATCTCCTCACGGCACTTGGCACAGATGCCAATCACCTCACAACGCACGAACCCAACCTCAAACCCAGCATCCTCTGCCGCGCAGCGCAGCATCCGCACGGGGATTTGGGCCTCCTCGCAGTCATAGATGGCGCCACATCGCTCACACAGGAGGTGCAGATGCGGGCGCGTGCTACGACCATCATAGCGCCGCTCGTCGTTATGTGTTCCCAGATCCAGCACGAGCCCTAGATCCGCGAACAGAGCCACGGTCTTGTACACCGTCGCCAGGCTCATGCTTGGGAAGCGAGGTTGGAGCTCCTCGTAGATGCCCTCCACGCTGGGATGTGCCACGCTGCGGGCAAGCACCTCGGCAATCGCGGTACGCTGCGGCGTGATGCGATGCCCTGCTTCTCGCAGCGCCTCGATCATATGTTGAACGCGTCCATCTTGCTCAGTCATCTTTTTTCTCTCTCGATAATTTATCTCTGTGGATAATCGTAGCATAGAGCGACAATCAAGTCAAGGCATTCTATGGGGATCACTAGCACATCGCGCATCCGAGCGCGATCGCTAACCAGAACCACCTCGCCCACCGTGTAGGTAGTGGACGATGGCAGCCGCGTTCACGCCGCTTTCCCAAGGCCTCGCACGGCAGTTCGCTGTGCGAACCTGATCAGCCTCGCCATAGTACTCGTTCCAGGCACCTGCGTCATCCGCCATGCGCACCACCCGCCGAAAGGCTATCTCCGCTGCCGGATGCGCCAGCTTGGTCAGGGTAAGCAGCAGCAATCCAGGATCGTATCCCACACAGCCCACAGTACCCGGCACGGTGGGGATATGTCCGTCCTCGTCCGCTTGCCCCAAGACGCCATCTACCAGGGCCCAGAGCTCACGGTCGCTGAGCACATGGCTCCCCACGTACACGGGCAACAGCGCAATAGAGTGGACGATCATCGGCTCCGGGTGCTCGCTGGGAAGATCACCTTTGGCCAAGCAGGCGGGGCAGAGATACCGCCCGTTTGGCGAACGCTCGGTCCAGCCAAACCAGCCGCATCGTGCCTCACAGACGCCATGACGATGTGTTGGAAGAGCCCCCAGATCCTCGCGGATGGGCGCGTTGGCATAGAGCTGGCCATCCCGCAGAAAGTGGCGCCGATAGGCGGCGGCACTGCGAGCAGCCAAGGCGCGTTGCGCTTCAGCATAGGCGCCTGGCCACAGCCCCTGCTCCTCGGCCCAGCCAGAAAGCCAAGCCCCTGCCTCGACGAACACAAGCGTGGAATCGGCAGAGCCCTGCGTCAATCCAGAGCGCGGGTAGAACCCACCTGCGACGTAGGTCTCGTCGCCGTTGAAAGGCAGCAA
>CAYOBT010000514.1:0-2260 GCA_964402205.1 uncultured Anaerolineales bacterium | reverse complement strand
AGGACCGGCAAGGCGCACCATGATACGTCGCTCGAGCCAGAGCCGGGTCCGCGTCGACGGGTTGTCGCGGGGCTCTCGCGCCTCTAGGACGATGCCCGGAACCATCCGCGCACGGCTCTCCTCAGATGCAACGATGCTCACGGATCGAAAGGGCACGCGCAGCAACAGTGCTACCACTGCGTGAGCTGCCTCGTGGTAGGCCGCGTGGCGTTGCTCATCGGCTTGCATGACTGCCATGGTGCCGTGGCCTCAGAACCCGAAAAAGTCGTCCACACGTCGTTGGCGGGCGGTCGCGTCGTCATCGGTGGCAGGCGTGGGGAGCTCCTCGGGTGGCCCGTAGGCGCGTATCTCCCCGCCATGTCCTGGAAGCAGCGCCCATTCGTCCACCAGGTCACCCAGATCCGCGATCTCTTCTAGAAAACGGGACGGTTTGGCAAAGGGGCCGCCATCCTGGCGAAGGAACCACGGGCGCCCGCTGCCGCGCGTGATGGGGGCCAGCAGATAGAGCTGACGCTTGGCGCGCGTGGCCGCGACATACAAGAGGCGACGCTCCTCCTCGATCTCTTCCTGGCTGCCCAGGGACCGATCCGACGGGAGACTGCCATCCACCACATGCACGACGAACACGGTGTGCCACTCGAGTCCCTTGGCCGAGTGGATCGTCGAGACAACCATGGGGTCCTCGTCCCCGTGGCTGGCCTCGTCCACGCGCTCTTCGGCCTGGTGAGGCTCTAGCGTCAGGTCGGTGAGGAACTCCTCGAGGCTGCCGTACCGCGCGGCGACGCTTCGCAGCACATCCAGATCGGGCTGGCGGCGGGGATGATCATCGTACTGCCGCTCCAGAATGGGCTGGTAATAGGTAAGGACCTCTTCTACCTGCTGCGCTACGCTGATGCCATCGGCCAGTGAGCGTTGGATCACCTCGTGCAGCCGCGCAAGCCAATCCGAGTAACGCTTCCCCTGGAACGGCTCGGCGACCAAGGCATCATAGCCACCGCCGGCGGCCGTGATGGCCTCGATCAAGCGCGATGCTGTCACCGGACCGATCCCCTCGATCAGCTCCAACCCCCGCTGCCAGGCCAGCTCATCCTCGGCGTTCTGGATCACGCGCAGGTAGGCCAGAGCATCCTTGATGTGGGCCGCCTCGTTAAAGCGACGCCCGCCATAGACCACATAGGGGATATTGTGCCGCCCCAGCTCGATCTGCACCTCGGCCGCGTGGTACAGGGCGCGCGCCAGCACCGCAATGTCCGGCAGAGGTACGCCCTCCTCGCGCAGGTCCAGCACGCGACGGCAGATGAACATGGCCTGCTGGATCTCGTCATCGGGACGGAGATACACCGGCTTTTGCGGATCCTGGACGTCCGTGTAGAGCCTCTTGCGCAACACCTCTGGCGCGTTGGCGATGACCGCGTTGGTCAAATCCAAGATAGGCTGCGTGCTGCGGTAGTTGCGCTCCAGCTTGATAACACGGCAGTCCTCGAACAGGTCGGGGAACTCCAGGATATTGCGGTAGCGCGCGCCGCGAAAGGCATAGATGCTCTGCGAATCGTCGCCCACCACCATCAGGTTGCCGTGATGCACCGCCAGCCGCGCGGCGATCTCGGCCTGGATGCGGTTGGTGTCCTGGTACTCGTCCACCATGACGTAGCGGTAGGTTCGCGACAGCTTCTGGCTCACCTGGGGATGATCGCGCAGGAGCTGGCGCAGGTTGAGCAGCAGGTCGTCGAAATCCATCAACGATCGGCGGCGCTTGGCCTGGTCGTAGGCCTCGGCCACCTTGGCGATATCCACCAGCTCCTTGCAGAAGTGGGGATAGTCCTCATTGACGACTTCTACCAGGCCGCGACCCGTGTTCGCAGCGCTGCTGATGATGTTCATCAGCGTCCGCTTGACGGGGAACCGACGTTCCTTGGAGCTGAGCCCAAGATGCGTGCGAATGCGGTGGATCAGGTCCTCGGAATCGGAGCGATCCAAGATGGAAAAGCTGTTGTCATACCCCAGCAGCGACGCATGCCGCCGCAGAACGCTGTTGGCAAAGGCGTGGAAAGTGCCCCCCGCCACGCGACCGCAGCGCTCGTCCAGCAAGGCCGAGGCCCGACGCAGCATCTCGCGGGCGGCGCGGTTCGTAAAGGTGAGCAGCAGAATGGCGCGCGGATCCACGCCATGGGCCACCAGATGTGCCACGCGCGACACGAGCACCAAGGTCTTGCCGCTGCCTGCGCCCGCCACCACCAGGTAGGCGCCATCCACGCTGGTG
>CAYOBT010000513.1:0-2261 GCA_964402205.1 uncultured Anaerolineales bacterium | reverse complement strand
CGCATCGTACAGCCGGATCATGGCGATCTTGATAATGTCGGCTGCGCTGCCCTGAATGGGCATATTGATGGCAGCCCGCTCCGCTCGCTGCCGCAGTGAGCTCGCGCTACGTGACTGCAGTTCGGGGAAATAGCGTCGACGCCCTAGGATCGTCTCCACATACCCCTGCTCGTAGGCCTGCGACTTGATCTGCTCCAAGTAACGCTTCACGCCCTGGAACCGGTTGAAATAGGTCTCGATGAACTCGCCGGCCTCTTCCTGCGAAAGATCCGTTCGCGCGGCCAAGCCATAGTCCGACATGCCATACATCAGGCCAAAGTTGATCGCCTTGGCCAAGGCGCGTTGCTCCTTGGCCACCGTGTCTAGCGGGATCCCCAGGACCGCGGCGGCTGTCGTAGCGTGCACGTCCTCGTCCCGTTGGAAGGCACCAATGAGCTCTGGGTCCTCGCTCATATGGGCGAGGAGCCGCAGCTCTACCTGGGAATAGTCGCAACTCAGTAGCAGGTAGCCCTCTGGTGCGGCGAAAGCACCCCGCACCAGGCGTCCCTCCTCGGTACGCACCGGGATATTCTGCAGATTGGGGTCGCTGGATGAGAGCCTACCCGTGCTAGCCCCTGTCTGGTTGAACGACGTGTGGATGCGGCCGGTCTCAGGGTTGATGAGCTCAGGTAGCGCGTCCACATAGGTGCCCTTGAGCTTCACCAGAGACCGGTATTCGAGAATCAGGTTGATGATAGGATGCATATCCTTGAGCGCATCCATGACACGGGCATCCGTCGAGTAGCCGGTCTTGGTTCGACGCTGGACCGGCAAACCTAGCTCATCAAACAGCACCTGGCCCAACTGCTGTGTCGAGTTCGGGTTGAACGGGTGTCCCGCCAGCTCATAGATCCGCCGCTCAAGCGCCTGGACCTTGGCCTCCAACGTCGCGGACATGCGTCCCAGATATTCCCGATCCACCGCCATGCCACGCGTCTCCATCGCGACAAGGACGGGCACCAAAGGCATCTCGATCTCGGTAAAGAGCTCCCACTGGTTGTGCTCGCGAAGCTCGCGCTCCAGCGCATCGGTGAGACGCAGGGTCATATCAGCATCGGCACAGGCATACGGCGCCGCCTTGGCCACGGGGATCACGTCCATCGTGAGCTGGTTACGACCCGATCCGATGAGCTCGTCGATGGACTGCATCATCACGCCCAGGCGCTGGAACGCCTGCGTCTTCAGGCCCACGCCGCGGCCCTCTGGCTCGAGAATCCAGGCCGCCAGCATGGTGTCGTAGAGCAGTCCCTGCACTGGCAGACCGTGACGGTCCAGCACCATGATGTCGTACTTGGCATTGTGCATAGCCTTGGGAAGCTCGGGATCGGCCAGCAGCGGCCCCAGCAGCTCACGAACCTGCCCCAGATCGAGCTGCGGACCGCGATGCGTTCGGGGATCGTGTCCCACCGGCAAATAGTAGGCGCGGCCCGGCATGTCTGCCAGCGAGATCCCCACCAGCCGCGCCCGCATGGCGTCGGTCGCGGTGGTCTCAGTGTCCACAGCCAATAGTTCGGCCTCGCGAAGCAGATCGACCAGCTCTTGCAGCTTGGCGGGGGTGTCCACCACGCAGTAGGCGCTCTCCTCGTCACCCTTCGCCGGCGGCTCATCGACCTCTCTCACCTCGCTGAACATGCTCAGTTGCGCCGGGGCATCCCGCACAGCGCCAGGAATACGCTCCATGAGGGAACGGAACCCAAGCCGCCGCATCAGCTCCATGACCTGTTCGCGATCCATGTTGCCCCACTCGGCAGCATCTAGATCGAGTGGGACGTCCAAATCGCGCACGATGGTCGCCAGATGCTGGCTTAGAAACGCCTCTTCCCTACCCCGCTCCAACGCATTGCGGAACCTAGTCGACGTCACCTCATCGAGATGCTTGTACACCTCTTCCACAGTGCCGTACTCTTTCAAGAGACGAGTCGCCGTCTTGACGCCAACGCCCTTGACGCCAGGGATGTTGTCAGAGGAATCGCCCATCAGTCCACGCAGATCGGCCAACTGCTGGGGATCCAGCTCGTATCGCTCGCGGACGGCCTTTTCGTCCCAGAGCTGGGTCTCGCGGAACGCGCCGGTTGGAGCCAGCACGAGCGTGTCCGGCTTGACAAGCTGAAAGATGTCCGTGTCGCCTGTGATGATCACCGTCTCCAGACCAGCCTCGCTAGCCTTGCGCGCCAGACTACCCAGCACGTCATCGGCCTCGTAGCCATCCCTCGTCACCACAG
>CAYOBT010000512.1:0-2263 GCA_964402205.1 uncultured Anaerolineales bacterium | reverse complement strand
TCCCGTGTGGGACGGCCAACCAGGCGCCGAGGAGGGGGCTCCATGAACAAGCGCGCTCTGCTATCGGGCATCGTCCTGGGGGTGGCGGCCGTGGGGCAAATCGTGATGGCATTCGTCCTCTACCGCGAGGACGGCAGCACCCTCTTGCGCAACCTAAGCTGGGTGGTGCTGTGGATCTCGGCCATCCTTGGATGGTTGCCCATCCTCTGGTTCCGCCTGCGCGGCGGCGTCGCCAAGGGACAGAGCTACATCCGCACGACCCGCCTGGTGACCAGCGGCCCCTATGCCTTGGTGCGGCACCCGCAATACCTAGCGGGGATCCTGCTGGGACTGGGCATCGCGGGCGTGGTGCAGCACTGGATCGTGACGGCGCTGGGGATCATCGTGGCGGCCATCTCGTACCTGGGCAGCTGGGACGAAGAACAGGCCTGCATGGTCAAGTTCGGCGCTGCCTATGAAGCCTACCGCCAACGCGTCCCGCGGGTGAACCTGCTGCTGGGCATCGGTCGCTGGATCGCGCGCAAGGTCCGCCCGACGGCCTAGACTTGTCTGAAGACGCGAAAACGGGGCGGATGCGCCGTTGCACCCGCCCCGCCCATCGAACAACGCTGCTACTTGATGTCGAACACGACCGAGAGCTGCACCGTCACGCTGAACTCGCCCGCCTCGACGGGCACCTCCCCGCCGCCACCGACGCCAGCCTCCATGGGGGCCGCCAAGCGCACGACTTGCCCCGACCCCACGGTGACCTCGGCCACGCGGTTGAGCCCGACCAGCTCGGCGCCAAACCCGGCCGCGATCTGCTCCGCCTTGGCCTGGGCGTTGGCGATGGCCAAATCGCGCGCCTGCGCCTCAAGCTCGGTGGTGTCGTCCACCTGAAAGCTGATGCCGCCCACGCTGTTGGCGCCCGCATCCAGCGCCGCCGTCAGCACCGGGCCGACCTTGGCAATGTCGTGGAGCCGCACGCGCAACTGGTTGGTGACGTGGTAGCGATACTCGCCCGTGGGCTCGCCGCGATCGGTGTAGATCTGCTCTACCCACACGTTGTACTGGACCGTCTGCAGGTCCTCGGGCGCGATGTCGAAAGCGCCGATGGCCTCGCGGACGGCGGTCATGCGCGTGGTGCTGGCGCTGAGGGCCTCGGCCACGTCCTTGTCAATGACCTCCACGCCGAGCGTGATGGTCGCCAGGTCGGGCCTAGCGGTGGCCGTGCCGACGCCCGACACCGAGATGGTGTGGGCCAAGGCGTCCTCGGTGGTGCCCAGCGTCGCCACGTCTTGCAGCAACGTGCCCCCGCCGCCGGCGTCCACGGCGCTGCCCGCACAGCCCAGCATCAGCCCCATGGCCAATGCGACAATCAGAACCGTCTGCCAACTCTTGCGCATCTTGTCCTCACTTCTGGGGCCTGGCCCCTTGTGTCCTACGCGTGCGCGACTCGTTTGTCGCGCTCACCTACTAGGACGCCGTCCCTCGGAAAAAGGTTCCGAGCGACGGCGTCGTTGCGAGGACTGGTTAGCGCGCGCTAGCTGACGTCCTGCCAGGCGAACTGGTAGGCCCCCGATCCAACGATGACGACCACCTGGTCCTGGCGCTCCTCGATGCCCTCCACGCCGGGAGCATCCTTGAGCCAGTGGCCGCCCTCGGTGACGTCGGCCTGGACGGCGCCGCGCAGATGGATCTCCCCGGCGGTGTTGGGCGGGATGAGGACCTCCAGTCCCATGTCGCGTCCGTGGCGCTCCCACGCCGCCTTGATCGGCCCATGCATAGAGCGATACCGGGCGCTGGCCTCGGTCAGGCCGCCGCCAGGCTTGGGCGCCACGATGACCCGTTTGAACCCAGGCGCGCCGGGCTTGATCCCGGCCACGGCCTCGAACAGCCAGCCGACCACGGCGCCGTAGGAATAGTGGTTGAGCGAGGCGTTGGGCTTGCCCGCCTCGTCGATGCCCTCCCAGCTCTCCCAGACGGTCGTGGCTCCCTTGGTGACGGCATAGAGCCACGAGGGCGGCGTATCCTGCATGAGCAAGGCATAGGCCGTATCCAGATGGCCCGTCTCGCCGAGCACCTGGCAGAGGAACGGCGTCGCCAGGAACCCGGTGCCCAGATGGTCGCCGGCCTGGTGGACGAGTGCCTCCAGGCGGTCGGCGACGGCGTCGCGCTGATCCTGTGGCGCCAGGTCAAAGGCCAGGGCACGGACATAGGTGGCCTGTTTGTCGGGGCGCAGGCGCCCGCCGTGGCACGTGATGCATGGGATGTCGGTAACTAC
>CAYOBT010000511.1:0-2263 GCA_964402205.1 uncultured Anaerolineales bacterium | reverse complement strand
ACACGCTCGTCGTGTTCACAACGGATCACGGCATCAGCTTCCCGCGGGCAAAGGAGACGCTGTACGACCCCGGCATCCAGACGGCGCTCGTCTTGCGATGGCCAGGCCACATCGCGCCGGGGCAATCGTACGGCGGGCTGATCTCGAGCATCGACCTCGCGCCCACCCTGATGGAGGCCATCGGCAAGCCAGTGCCCCCAGCCCTGCAAGGACGCTCGTTCTGGCCGCTCTTGACGGGTGATCTTTACACGCCACGCTCCGAGCTATTCTCGGAGCGCAACTGGCACTGTTACTTTGACCCCAACCGCGCCGTGCGGACCGAGCGCTACAAGCTGATACGCAACTATGCCCAGCGCGGACGTATGCCCTACCCGCACGAGATCACCGAGGCCGAGACGATGCGCGACCTCTACCGGCGCGATATCAGCGGCGAGGCGCGCTCCTATGAGCAGCTGTTCGACCTCGCGTCGGACCCGTGGGAGATGCACAACGTGGCCGATGAGCCAGCCTATGCCGAAACGCTAGCCGACCTGCGTGGGCGCCTGGACGCCTGGATGATCGAGACGGCCGATTTCATGCGCGGCGCCGACATGGAGATCCTCTGGCCAGACCTGGGTGATTGGGATCGCGGGGAGGAGTTCGTGATCCCGGCGGGGAGAGGCGGGGAGTAGGAGACGCGGCCAGATGACGAGCCCGCCACAACGGTCACGGCGGGCTCGTGGCGTTCCAGGGAAGCCCTAATCCTCCTCGCCGCGCACGTACCCCCGCGCCAGCAGGTAGATGCCGCCGCCCAGCAGGCCTACGGGCACCACGAACTGGGCCAGCTTGGCCGACGCCAGAAGCAGAAGCAGACCGATGAGCCCCAGCACACCGGCCGGGATGTACGCCCAGCGTGTATCCACGTCGCGCGGCGAAAAGAGCGCGACCACGACAAAGGCGACGCCCATGAGCAGCAAAAAGAGGCCGCCCTCGTCGACGGGCACGTCAAGCGCTTCGGCCAGGAGCATCAGCGCCAGCGCCGCCAATACGCCGCCAGGGATCATGGCCCACCAGCGCTCGCGGCGATCCAGGTACACCGCCCAGAAGCCTAGGCTCAAGCCCCCCATAAAGGCTACTACCCCTAGGTCGGACTCGGGCCAGATGGCATCCCACGCAATGAGGGCCGCCAGACCCAGCAGCGCAAAGCCAGGGATGAACCCCCACCAGTTCTCAGCGCTCTGCGCCCTCACATAGAGGAACACCAACCCGCCGAACGCCATGAACCCCGCCCAGACCAAGGCCCCCATGCCCTTGAACAGACCCAGGCTCTGCATCAAGAACCCGATGCCGAATACGATCAGCAGCACGCCCCAGATCAGTGCTCCACTCTTGCGATTGTGCATTGCGCCCCCCTTTGCCAGCTCGCCGCAGATGTACCTTGTCGTGCTCGCCCTCACGTTCTCTACGCGAGCAGTCTCAGCGAGTTTCGCCCATCTTGGCCTTTTTGACAAGGCCGGCCGCTCGCCCTATGGTCTCGGGGGCATCACTTCCGTCACGGTACCAGTCCCGAAAGGATCACCTGTGCAGACGTATCTCGATTGCTATTCATGCTTTGTGCGACAGGCCCTCGAGGCTGCCCGCATGGCCACCGAAGACCCCGAGACCATCCGACGCGCCCTCGACGGCACACTCGAGATCCTGCGCGAGATCGATCTGCGCAGCACCCCGCCCGAGATCGGCGCCAAGGTGCACCGGCTCGTTCGTGACGTCACCGGCCATCCGGATCCCTACCGCGCCATCAAGCGCACCTGCACCGAGCACGCGCTGGCGCTCTATCCCGCGTTGGCAGAACGTGTGGCGGCTTCCAAGGACCCCTTTGCCACAGCCGCGCGTTTGGCCATCGCTGGCAACATTATCGATCTCGGCGTGCCCGACGCGCCCTTTGACCGCGACGCCCTCAGTGACGACATCGAGGATGTGCTGCAACGCCCGCTTACCGTAGATGCCATGGAGCCCCTCCGCAGCGAGATCGCCAAGGCTGAGACTGTGCTCTATCTAGGCGACAACGCCGGCGAGACCGTCTTTGACCGGCTGTTCATCGAGCAGATCGATGCGCCTGTGACCTATGTGGTCAAGGCGACGCCCGTCCTTAACGATGCCGTGATGGAAGACGCGCTCCAAGCCGGCCTCGACCAGGTTGCTACCCTCATTACCAACGGGTACGAAGCCCCTGGAACCCTTCTCGACCACGCGCCAGCCTCATTCCGCGAGGAGTTCGAGCGGG
>CAYOBT010000510.1:0-2291 GCA_964402205.1 uncultured Anaerolineales bacterium | reverse complement strand
GGCGGCCAGCTCTTGGCCAACGGGCACCTGCCAGAGCTCCGCCCTGGTGAGCTGCGAGCGCCAGGCCACGGTTGCACCGAGCTGGGCGCGCAGGTCGGATGCGGCCATCACCGCCACGCCCTGATCCAGCTTGACCAGGAGTTGCCCCGGCACATAGGCGGGCTCGTCGGGTATCCGCGGCATGGGCACGACCGGCACGTCGGACGGATCGGCGCCCGCGGGTTGGGCCGCCGCAACGGGCACCAGCAATGCCCACAGGGCCAGGATCAGCAACGCGAGACGGCGACTGCGCATGGATCAACTCCCCTGCCACGTGACGCCTGGAATTCGCATCGATGCTGACATGATAGGTTGGTCGGGTGGCAGCGTCAATCGTGGCCCGCAAGGATCACGCAACCCGCGGTACAGCTTGGCACGCGAGCCTGGGACGTGCTATCATGGGCGCAACGTGCCCGCGCGGCTGCATAAGGGTCCGCCATCCACTGGAGAAGGAGCAACGATCATGACCCCCGAAAAGTTCTGCGTCAACTGCGGAGCGCCGCTGGAGGAAGGGGCAACCTTTTGCCCTAGCTGCGGCCAACGCGTAGACAGCTTGCCCGAGGATGCCCCGGCAGGCGATGCCACCGTGATGGACGACGCCTTTGCCGGCGAGCCCGCTCCGCCGCCGCCGCCTCCGCCGCCATCGGGCGGTGGTGGGTTGCGACCCGCGGCATCGTCCGGTGGAAGCAGCACCGGCGGCCAGAGCCAGCCTAGTAGGACCACGCCACCGCCGCCGCCTTCGGGTCGGGCGCGGGGGCAGGCTGGCGGTGGCCCGCCTTTGGGCGGCAGCGGCGGCCCTGCAGCACGGCCTAGCTTCCAGCCCGAGGAGCCCGAGAAGAAGAAGAGCAAGACGGGCCTCTACATCGCGGGTGGCTGCGGCTGCCTGGCGGTTCTCATTGCCATCATCGTGGGCATCGTGTTGCTGGTCAGATCCTACGGCACTATCGTGCCGCCCGACATCGGTGGCGGCAGCACCGAGGTGACCGTGGTCGCCGAGCGACGCCCGGAGGTCGGCGAGGTGCTCTATACCGAGGACTTTGACGATCCCACCAGCGGCTGGGACGAGTTCAGTGGCGACGATCAGACCGTGGGCTACCAGGGCGGGCGCTATGTCATCCTGGTGGATCGAGAGAACTGGATGACCTGGGGCAATGCCTACGAGTGGTTCGACGATGGCATCCTCATCACGGTGGACGCCACCAAGATCGGCGGCCCCGACGACAACGGCTTTGGCGTCGTCTTTGGCTACCAGGACGATCTCAATTTCTACCGGTTCGAGATCGCCAGCGATGGCTACTATCGCTTTGGCAAGTACGTCGATAACGAGTGGATCGAGATCATCCCGTGGACCGAGTCGACGCTGGTGCGCCAGGGCAACGCCCGCAACCGCATCTCGGTGGAGATGCGAGACGGCACCTTTGTGTTTGGCGTCAACGGCGAGCCGCTGGACAAGGCGCAGGACGGCAGCTTTGCCGATGGGGACGTCGGCTTGGTGGCCGGCTCGTTCGACACGCCGGGCGTAGAGATCGCCTTTGATAACATCCGCGTTGTGGAGCTCAAGTAGCTTGCTGGGCAGGGCCCCTGGTGTCCTCAAGGCGCCAGGGGCCCTTTGCATGGGTAGGGAGACCCTCTCTTGCTGACGCGCTACATAAAGAACAAATAAAAACCCAAATGTATGGACAAGAGGCGCGATCTCGTGTAGGATGGGAGCGTCGTCCGGTGTCGGTAGATGCGTCTAGGCGGCAGAAGGAGCAGTAGGCATGGCCCCCGAAAGGTATTGCGTCAATTGCGGCGAGCCCTTGGCAGAGGGGGCTGTCTTCTGCCCGAGCTGTGGGCACCGAGTGAACGATGCTCCGCAAGAGGGGGCGCCCCCCGAAGCGACGGCCCCAGCAGTAGCGCCTGTGACGCCCCCGGCGCCTCAGGGCGTGCGTCCCGCCGCGGACGACGGCGGCGGCAAAAAGACGATCTACTGGATCGCTGGCGGGGGTTGCGGCCTCATCTTGTTGGCTATCATCGGGGTGGTGGCCTGGCTGGTGCTCAGCGGCAACCTGGCCGAGGGCCTATCGGGGCTCTTGGCGGAGCCGACGCCCACCGTCGCGCCTACGGACGCTCCCATCGCCTCCGCGACGCCCACCAGGTCGCCCGAGCCCACGCAGACGCTGGCGCCGACGGCGACGGCTACCGCGCAACCATCCGTGACGCCCACCCGCGAGCCTACCGAGGCCCCGCAGCCAGAGGCCACCGTGGCGCCG
>CAYOBT010000509.1:0-2291 GCA_964402205.1 uncultured Anaerolineales bacterium | reverse complement strand
ATCTCGTCGCGGTGGCTGATGAGAAGCACGGAGATGCCTTCGTCAGCCATGCGGTGGATGAGGGCGCTGATGTCGTCCAGGCTGAGGGTATCGATGCCCGAGTCGGGCTCGTCGAGGATCGCGAGCTTGGGACGCATGGCATAGACGGCCGCGAGCTCGATGCGCTTGCGTTCGCCGCCAGAGAGGGCCTCGTCCACGCGGCGGAAGAGGTAGGTCTCGTCCAGGTTGACGGCTTCGAGGGCATCGACCAGGCGCTCGAAGGAGCTCTCTTGCTGGCCGAGGCCGAGGTAGCGTTGGACGGTGAGCCCCTCAAAGCGAGCGGGCTCTTGCCAGGCCAGGGTGATGCCTCGCTGGGCACGCTCGGTGGTGCCGAGCTTGGTGATCTCCTCGCCATCGAACAGGATGCGGCCGCGGACGGGGTTGTAGCCCGCCAACGCCATCAGGCTGTAGGCCAGGGTGCTCTTGCCAGAGCCGTTCAGCCCCAGGACGGCGTGGACGGTGCCTCGCTCGACGGACAGATCGACGCCGCGCAGGATCTCGGCATCGTCGCGGGTGACGTGCAGGTCGATGACTTGCAGTAAGGGTAACGCTGTGGCCATGGGATGGTTCCTTTGGCAAAGCACGCGCGGGGCGTGCGGGATGATTCACGAGTGGGAGTATAGCACAAAGGGGAGGGGGCGGCATAGTTGGGGGGCGAGTGGCGACAGAGAGACCAAGGTGCCTTACCGTCAGCAATCCGATGCCAGAGCGTGGATGGCGCTTTCCAGCTTCTCGACGAGGGGAGGCAGATCCTGCCGGATTGTCTGCCAGACAATCTCTAGGTTGATGTCAAAGTAGGCGTGTACTAGGCGGTTGCGCATGCCAGCGATGTCTGCCCAAGGTATGTCGGGCACTCTGGCCCTCGTCTCTTCGGAGACCTGCCCTGCGGCCTCACCTACAATCTCGAGGGCCTTTACAAGGGCCAGCACGAGCATGCGATCCGCATCAAGGGCCTCGCGGCTGCGATCCGCCGCAAAGCCAATCGCCTCGCGAGCCGCATCCCGCATGTGCTGCAAGCGAATGCGGTCACTCTTGCACATACTGCACCTGGGCGTGCTCTATAACCTCGGCGCGGAAGTAGCGGCTGAGGTCTTCAGGCGTGCGAAGATCAGCCTGCCGTCCGAGGATGTGCGAGAGCTCCTGCTCCATGCGAGCCATCCCGAAAAGGCCTGGCGTGTGCCCCTCCTTGAACTCGACGAGCACGTCCACATCGCTGTCACGGCAAAAGTCGGCGCGCAGGACTGAGCCGAATAGCGACAGCCGCCGGATATGGTGCCTCTGGCAGAAGGCCTGTATGCGACCGCGGTCTATGGGCAGTTGGGTTATCATGGCAGCGCCTCACTGGCCAGATGTACGTGACGCTGATCGAGCCCAGTCTAGCCGATCGCAGGCTTCTGGGCAAGGGGTAGGAAGGAGGAGACACAGCGTACACGCGGCGTCGCTCCTAGCTGCCAGAGTTGCCAGGCTCCGTCTGCTCGTCGCTTGCTACTCGAGGCGTGTCCGCGATTGGCTGGATGTAGCGGCATGCGGGATAGTTGGAGCATCCCCAGAAGCGTTCCCCAGCGTGAGCGCCGTTCCTAGCTACGCGCTCAACCAGCGCGGCGCCGCATCTGGGGCATGTAGGTGGCACGCTCGTTGTCCCGCGGACAATCGGCGTGGTTGTGATCGATGGGGTCTGGCGTTGCATGTGCTGTAGCATGTCTGTGCGAAGCTGGCCTACCTCGTAGGCATGGCTGACTCTGTATCGCAACAGGGGGAGACCCGCTACGCGAAAGGCGCGCTCCACGAAGGCGTCGCGCCGTGTGCGTTTGGCTCCAGCGTGGCTACTGTCGTCCAGCTCAACCGCAACCCTGGGCTCTAGCGTGTTCGCGTCGCATACGATAAAGTCCACGTGCTTTTGCACGATCTTGCCAAAGTAGGCAAAGTCGCGACTCATGTCGGGCACGAACAGGAGATCCGCAAGCCTGACTTTGGGAAGCACCACCACCCCTTCGGGAATCGCCTGCCTGAGGGTGTGGTAGAAAGACGCCTCCGCTGGCGTGAGCAGGCTATGGACCGAGCGATAGGGCAGACGCTCTTCTCGCTCGCTGAGCCGACGGGGCTTGGCTAGGAGCGTGTCCAGAAGACCGAGCAGGCAGCCTCTGTGGGATTGTGGGGGAGTCATGCGATCTTCCTTTGCTACGTGCAGAATGGGGAGCTCCTGCTGTGAGCTCCCCTCGTGATGGACGCTACGAAGCTTCGCGCTTGCCCCT
>CAYOBT010000508.1:0-2293 GCA_964402205.1 uncultured Anaerolineales bacterium | reverse complement strand
TACCCGTCCTCGCACGTCCAGATGCGCGTGTTTTGCTTGCGCAGTTGCTGAGCCAGGCGAGGTCGCTGGGTCCAGCAGATGGCGTGACGTTGCAGGGCCTCTACAACGGGGACGGCCTCGTCGGGCTCGACAGGCTGAGCCGCCAGAGGCCTGACGGCGGTCCAGTCCAGAGAGCGCTTGGAAAAGGTGAGGCAGTACGTGAGGCCGGCGGTCTCCCAGCCGTAGGTGCCATAGCGTTGGCGATCGCCGCCGAGCCACGAGAGCGGATAGCCCCGTTCGCGCATCACCTCGATGACGTGCTGCAGAAGCCTCGACATGTGTCCCTTACCCCGCTCCTCAGGGGCGGTAGCCACTGCGCCGATGCCACCCACGGTGAGGGAGACGCCGGCGGCCGAGACCTCGAAGGGATAGAGCCCCACGTGCGAGGCGATTTGGTCCTTGGCGAGGATCACGTTCGAGCCCTCGCAGCACGCGACTGGGTCGCCGTACCACTGGGGCATTTCTCTCTCAAAAAAGCCGCGGTCGTGCCCGAAAGCGCGCTCAAGGAAACGCAGCAGCTCATCGTGCTGCGCAGGCTCTAGTTGGCGGATGATCTCGGACATGGGCCACCTCCTTTGGCGGCTCGTTTGATGCTAGCTTGGTGCCACGAGACTGCATCAAGCCGACTCGGTACTACACCGTCTAGGCGTCAGGCGGTACCACGCCGATGGTCAGCAGGACGTTGGCATAGATACGCTCCTCGCCCGTGGCGATGACGAGGGCCAGGTCGGGACCGCGGGCAGCCTCGTAGAAGGCAAAGCGCTCAAGCGGCTCCAGGGCAATGTCGTCGGGGAGCACCTCGCGAAAGCTCCCAAAGATGGGTGGCTCGGGGCCCTCGGCGGGCTGCATGACGTGTGCCGCCTCGATGGGGATGGCCTCCGCCAGGACGGCCAGCACCTCGTCGACGGGCGCAAAGCCTCGCGTGAGGTTGAGGAACACCAGGTGGGCGGCGGGGTGCGATCCCGTGGCAAACGGATAGTTGCCGTCGGCGATGAGCACGCGCGACCCGTGGCCAGCGGCTCCTAGGGCGGCTAGGATTTCGGGATGGAGCAAGGGACCTCTGAGCATGGCGGTGACCTCCTGTTGTGTTAGTGAAAGAGGCGTCCTCGCAGGGTCTGCAGGCATTCGAACCCGTCCAAGGCTGGCTGGACGTGGGGCTCGATCTGCTGAACGTAGGCGGCGAACTCGCCCCATTGAGCCTCTGCGGCCTCGTCGTCTTTGCGAGCGCGGCTGGCGAGGGCGCGGGCCAGCAGCTTGACATAGTTGGCATGGTAGGCTAGGTAACGCCAGCTTGCGCGCACGGCTGGGTCGGGATGGTCGCGGTTGCGTGTGATGGTCGGCGCGAATCCCGCGACCATCTCTGGCACGCGGTCTAGGCGCTCGGCGGCGTCGTCGCCCGTATCGGGCCGCTCTCCTCGCAGGTACGGTGGGTCGAACAGCTCGGATATGGCGGCGAGGTAGGCGTTGACGGCGGGACCATCCTCGCCATAGGCGTGTGCGAAATAGTCTGCGGTGATGTCTTCGAGGGGCGTGGTCTTCTCCCAAAGGGTGCGGGCCATCACGGCCATACCGAGGCCGTTGGGGAAAAAGGCCCGCTGGACCTGGCAGCTCATCAGGCCGTTGAGACCGATCTTGTGAAGGTTACGGATGTCGGCCCAGAGGGTGCGGGTGAGCTGGTGGTAGCCCGGGTCGAGGTAGTGGTCCCACATAAAGTGGTAATCAAAGTCGAAGGAATCGCCGTCAAAGGCGCGCTGCCACGCCCGCAGAAAGGCCACGTTCTCGCCGACGTCCTTGGGGAACGTGAGCTGGTTGCGGTGGAACGGGGGGAGCTGATCGGGGACCTGCTCTGGGGCAAAGGGCACCGAGTAGGACCGCGTGATGGGCGCGAACATGAGCACGAACCGATCGGGGTTCTGGATCTGTTGGTGTTCGGGTGGCCAGAGAAGATCGACGTAGATCAGGAACACGACCTTGCTCGCGATGCCACGTTGGGCGAGCAGATCATCGAGCTCGTTCAGCATCATCACATAGAAATCAGACGGCCGAGTTCCCTGGCAGAGCGGGCACTCGCACTGGTTGTTCGAGCCATCGGCTAGCCAGAAGTGCAGCAGGTCCACATCGGGGTGGTCCTCGAGATAGCTGGCGATGTCCTCGACGATGAGGTGGCGCACGTCGGGGTTACCGTAGCATAGGTTGGTGTTGAGCGGGATGCCCTGCCAGTTGTCGCGGACGCCGTTCACCTCCGCCAGGAGCT
>CAYOBT010000507.1:374-2297 GCA_964402205.1 uncultured Anaerolineales bacterium | reverse complement strand
TCCTGGCCGCCCCATCGCTCGTCGGCGCGCTTTTCCAGCATCGGCACGCCACTGACCCGCGTGAGCAACAGCGTCACAAAGACGGGCGAGATCAAGGTGACGAGTTGCCAGCCGCGCAGCACAGGAAGCGCAATGAGGGCCACGCCAACCCAAAGCGTGATCTCGCCGAAATAGTTCGGGTGCCGCGACCACGCCCACACGCCAGTCTGGATGAACTTGCCCTTGTTGGCCGGATCGGCGCGGAAGCGGCTCTTTTGCGCGTCCGCGGTTGCCTCCAGCGCGAATCCCATCGCCCAAACAATGGCGCCAAGGATCGCCAGCAAGCCAAGTGGACGCCGGGTCGTCGTCGTGATGGCTGCCAACGCGGCGCCGGCGGTCAGCGTCACCCACAACCCCTGAAGCGTCCATGTCTGCAGAAACCGCAGGAATGAGACCTTGATCTCGTCAAAGCGGGCGTCTTTTCCCGACTTTTGGACGCGCTTGAAGAGAAAGGTCCCCAGACGGCCGGCCCAGATCGCGATCAGGGCCAGCAGGAGGAGCGACCGTGCATCGAGGTGGCCGCTGAGCAGCACGGCAAGCACCGTCACCGTGATGTAGGTAAAGCTGCCTGTGAGATCAAAGAACCTCTCAGTGCGCGAGAGATAGGCGGGGATAAAGGCCAGCCACTGGATCAAGAAGGCCAGCCCAACGCAGAACGCGAACACGGGGATACCCAGGATCGATGCCCCGCTCTGGCTACCGGCCCACGCTACGCCGGCCCCGATCAGGACTACCACAACGATTGCGATGAGAGCGTTGCGCTCGGACTGTTCCACGGTATCAGTTCCTTTCCTTCATACTAGGGTCCAAGATGGTCCAGTCTAGGATACCAGATCGGCTCTCCTCAGCAACTGCGCGTTTGCCGCGACAATGACCGTGCTTAGCGACATGAGCAGGGCGCCGACCGCTGGCGAGAGCACGAATCCCAAGGGCGCTAGAACGCCGGCTGCCAGCGGCAGCGCCACGATATTGTACCCCGCTGCCCACCATAGATTCTGGATCATCTTGCGGTAGCTCGCCTCGCTCAACCTGATAACCCGCACGACGTCCAGCGGGTTGCTCTTGACCAGGATGATCCCAGCGGATTCGACGGCGACGTCGGTCCCGCTCCCGATGGCGATGCCGACATCGGCTCGCGCCAGGGCGGGGGCGTCGTTCACCCCATCGCCCACCATGGCCACACGCTGGCCCCGATCCTGCAGCTCTGAGATGTGGCCTTCTTTGTGCTCGGGCAAAACCTCGGCAAAAGAGCGCGAGATCCCAAGCTCTGCTGCGACAGTCTTGGCCACCGCCTCGCTGTCGCCGGTGATCATGGCTACCTCAACGCCCATCTCTTGCAGCTCGTTGACCGCCTGGCGACTCTCGGGGCGAACCTTGTCGGCCAGCGCCATGGCCGCGACGACCGCGTCCTCGGCCACAAGGTACACCACGCTCTGCCCCTTGTCCGATGCCTCGCGCGCGAACGCAGCCAAGCTCTCACCGGGCTCCAGATCGAGCGTCGAGAGCAACCGGGGCCCCCCAACATGCACGACGCCGTCATCGCTTTGCGCTCGCACGCCCTTTCCCTTGATGGCCTGAAAGTCGCGGACGGTGGGCAGTATCAGCCCTCGCTCTTCCGCGCCCTCTCGGATGCCCCTTGCCAGCGTGTGCTCCGAGTCCGCCTCCACGGCCGCCGTCAGCCCAAGTGCCCGATCCTGGTCCCAGCCATCGACGGTCGCCAAGGCCACCAGCCCAAAGGTTCCCTCGGTGAGTGTCCCTGTTTTGTCAAACACCACGACATCCACGTCGCGCGCCTGCTCCAGGGCCAACCGATCGCGCACGAGAATGCCCTGGTGTGCCCCCATCGACGTGGTGATGGCCACCACCAACGGGATGGCGAGCCCC
>CAYOBT010000507.1:0-364 GCA_964402205.1 uncultured Anaerolineales bacterium | reverse complement strand
CACGATGCTGGCCCCGAGGGGAAGGAGGATCAGGATGACCAGGACGGTGGCCACGCGCGCGATCACCCGTGCCTCGAGTCCGATGGCAATGGTCCATACGATGCCCGTCAGCAAGGCAGCAGCCAGAGCCACATAGAACAGCCAGCCGGCCGCCCGATCGGCGAGCAGCTGCGTCTCTGACTTGGTGCGCTGGGCTTCCTCCACGAGCCGCATGATGCCGGCCAAAGCCGTCTCCTCGCCAGTAGCCTGCACGCGCACGCGCAGGCTGCCATCGCCGTTGATGGTGCCGCCGATCACCTCGTCGCCCGGCTCTTTGCTCACTGGCCTAGACTCGCCAGTGATCATCGCCTCATTGACCTCGGAT
>CAYOBT010000506.1:0-2298 GCA_964402205.1 uncultured Anaerolineales bacterium | reverse complement strand
GAACTCTTGCAGAGCCTGGCGCACCTCCTTGGGGCCGAGGCCGTCGTAGCGGATGAAGGGAGCCAGGAGCGTGTCAAAGCTGCTGAACGCCGCCGCCCCTGCCGATTCGCCCTGGATGGTGTAGAAAAAATTGACCACCTGGCCCAACGCGCTGCGAAAGTGCTTGGGCGGGAGGCACTCGATCTTGCCCGGCACACCGCCAAAGCCGCGCAGCAGGAGGTCCTGGAGATCCCAGCCGCAGCAGTACACAGCCAGGATGTACAGATCATGCAGATGGATGTCGCCGTTATTGTGGGCGTCACGCACGCGCTTGGGGTAGAGACGGTTCAGCCAGTAGGCACTGTTCACAGCGGTAAAGATGTGGTTGTTCAATCCCTGGAGCGAGAACGTCATGTTACTGTTCTCTTTGACGCGCCAGTCCAGATGCTCCAGGTAGCCATCCACCAGCTCGTTGGCATCGATCAACGCGCGGATGTCGCGGAGCTTGTTATGGAGGTCGCGGTAGAGGATGTACGCCTTGGCCGTCTTGGCATGGCCATGCTTGATCAGGGCGCGCTCGACCAGGTCCTGGATCTCTTCCACCGTCGGGATGATGGCGTCGCCGTAGCGATCGACCAGCATCTGTGTCACGACATTTGAGATGAACACCGCCCTATCATAGTCGTCGCCACCCACTGCCTGCGCGGCCTTGAAAATGGCGTTGGTGATCTTGTCCTGCTCGAAGGGCGCGAGGCGTCCGTCGCGCTTGCGAACATAGCCGATCATTGTGTCTACCATGGCATACTCCCCCTGGCTATCGTTACTTGCTCGCCGTCCCGAGAGACAAGTGACGCCCCCGCGCATTCGGGGGCCTCATTCACGTCGCTATTCCTGCTGCCCGCTGGCGCAATGGACGAGGCGAGCTGTCAAACTGCCGCTTGAGAGCGACATCAACGTCCTAACACGCGGGGTTCATGTCATCTCCCAGAGCGAGGCTCATTATAGCCCCCAAAGGCCGTCTCTGCAAGGTCTCTTGCCCCTCTATCCGTCAATTCCGTCAAGGGTCGCGGGCACCCACAACCTGTGGTGCCCATGGGGCCGTACACCACTACTCCTGGACCCAATCGCAGGACCAGCCCACGGTGTCCAGGCGGCTGCTCGTATCTCTGCAGGAAATCCTGCAAGAAGGACGTTGGGTTTTGGCTTGACGCGACCCTTTCCCAGTGCCTATAATCCTGCCTCGGTACACAGGAGGAGCTTTGGCACCCTCTCCGTCTCCGGCCGCAAGCGACTGGCAGCGCAATCTCTGGGTCATCGCCATCGCAGAGCTGCTGACGCTCATGGCGTTTCAGGCCAGCTTTGTGCTGATCCCCTATCATATCCAGCAGCTAGGCGTCACGGACCTTCGCGATGTCGCCAAGTGGACGGGAGCGTTCCAGTCGCTAGGATCCATCAGCTTTGCGCTGGCCACACCCATCTGGGGAATGCTCGGCGATCGCTATGGGCGCAAGCTCATGCTAGTGCGCGCCATGATCGCCACGACCGTCGTGCTAGCCATCCTAGGCCTCGTCCGGACGCCGACGCAACTGCTCATCCTGCGCGTGGTTCAGGGATGCACCACGGGGACGCCAGCCGCAGCCCAAGCCTTGGTAGCAACCGACGCCCCCAAACATCGCCTAGCCTATGCCCTCGGCATCATCCAGACTGCTCTCTACGCGGGGATGTCGTTGGGTCCCATGCTTGGCGGCATCGTAGGCGACTGGCTCGGCTATCAGAGCACTTTCTTCCTCGCCTCTCTACTATGCTTGATCGCCCTTCTGCTCACGGCTATACTCGCAAGCGAGCCAGAGCGCGCCCAAGAGCCTTTGCATTCCACCAAGAAAGCCCTAGCCGCGGGCGAGAGCTGGAGCGCCCTGATCGGCTCGCCTAGGTCCACGATGCTCGTGAGTTTTGTGCTGGTGACCAATCTGGCGTACGGGCTCGTTGGGCCTGCGTTGCCAATCCTGGTCCAGGAGCTCGTCGCAACGCCAGAGCGCGTCGCTTCCGTCGCAGGGACAGTCACGGGCGCGGCAGCGCTGACCGGTGCGATTGCCGCCATGGCCATTGGAGGTATCGGAGATACCGTAGGTTATCGCCGCGTGCTCATTATCTGCGTGACGGGTGCGGCGGCCCTGTTTGTGCCTCAGGCTTTTGCTGGGTCCGCTGTCCTGCTGGGTTCTCTACGAGCTCTCCAGGGGCTATTCCAAGGCGGCCTTGCGCCCACGTTGGCTGCCATGCTCGTGTCCGGAGGACCGCAGGGCCGTGAAGGCGCGCTCTTGG
>CAYOBT010000505.1:0-2302 GCA_964402205.1 uncultured Anaerolineales bacterium | reverse complement strand
AGCCACTGACAGGCGCTCAGGCCCACGAAAACGACGAGCGACGATGCCCAGAGCCTGAAAACCCAAGATCCTGCCCTCCCCGGCCGACGGCGTGCCGTATCCAGTTCCCAGCAACGGACAGCCATCAACCACGAACTGCCGATCAGAGTATACACCGCCATCCTCACGTCGGCGCAGAACTGGAGTGCCAGCGCCGCACCTGCGTAGATTGCAGATTGCCATGCTGGAGGCACGTAATCCTGGTCCCCACTTTCTTGCTTCTTATTTCCTATCCCTTGCTTCTTGCTTCCTGCTTTCTGCTTCGCACTTCCTCTCTCCTGTCCCCATGCTCTTCGGAGTGTCTCCAGGTGGCACAGCACCACCACTGGTAGCCATCCCCAGGCCTGCACCCACCCCACGTGTCCGGCACCCAGGTGGGCCAACAATTTCGGCGATGCCTCGTAGGCTACCGCGGCCATCAGCGATCCCCACACACTGGTGCCGAAGGCGCGCCGCATCAGCAGGTACATCGCTGCCCCGGCCAACCACAGGTGGGCCAGTGCTGAGAGGTTGAACCCGACTTCCAGGGGAAGCCAGGGCAGGAACAGGAAAAGCCAGTTAGGCGGATAGTACAGCCCGGCCAGTGGATTTGCCGCGAAGGGAGTTCCGCTCATGATCGTGGGCCGCCACACTGGGAATCGTCCCTCGTCCCACAACACTCGCCGCGTAAAGTGGGCGTTTGGCCAGTGCGTCACGGCCAGGTCCGAATGCTCTGCGCCGGGCTTCCAGAGCCACCACCCCCAGTGTCGGATCGCAGGCCACAGCAGAGCCAGGGCGAGAATAGCAAACACCGAGAGGCAAACCGCAAGGTCGAGCCGTTTTCTTCCTTTCTGCATCTGAACTCTTGGCTCTTGTATCTTATTGCTCATTGAGATCGTATACTCTCACGCCATCTGCCTCAAATACCGGTTCTCTTACCAGCTCTGCAATCTGCAATCTGCAATCTGCAATTTGCGATGTGCAATTTGCAATCTCCAACTCTCTCGGCCCGACCAGCATGTAGCGTACGCGGTTCTCCCGCAGGAACGCTTCCCGCTCCTCCGGTCCCATCTCTCCGGCCCAGTACGCCTGCACTTGTGCCTCTCGCCGCTCCGCATCCACCGTCTCGAAGGGGTGGCCGTAGACTACCCGCTGTCCGGCCCAGGCTGGCACGAACATCCCGGTCTGGGATGCGCACAACACCACCTGGTCGTGGTCCGCCGCATCCTGCAGCCACATCAGCGTCTGCCATTCTCCGTTGGAGAGGTAGAAGCGTGGTTCGCCGCGCACCGCCGCCAGCACGAACATAGCGATCAGGAACAGGTTGGTTAGGGTCGAGAGGCCCAGTATGGCTGCAGTCGCCGGTCTTCTCAGGCGTGCTTGCAGTTGGGGCCGTATCACTTGCCACCAGCCCTTTGCTGCCAGCAAAGCCAGCGGCACCTGCAAGCCCAGCGCCAGCCGCCGCTGGAGCGCCAGTGGTGCATACATTCCTGCACCCGCTGCGATCACCCACGCCACCAGCAGCAGGCCGCCATCCGTTTGCTGGCGTACTGTTGTCATCACACCCGGCACCGCCAGCGCTGCCATCAAGCCGAAACTGAGCAGCCAGTCCCAGACTGGTGGTGAGGGCGTCTGGTTCTGCGCGCTCCACCCTGCCAGCACGGGGTCAGATTGGATGGCGAGTACGCCGTACAGCGGATATGCTATCGCCGCCAATCCGGCCACCGCTGTCCACCCGACGGTCCGCCAGGCCAGGCGGCGAGCGCGCAACCAGCGCAGTGCTGTCCACACCGCCAGTGTCGCGTACACCGGAATCACACCGAAGGGCTGTACTACGCCCAGCACGATCGATGCCACGGCCGCGACGAGTGCCTCCCGCCAACCGGGCTCTCGACCGGGCCGGGCTAGTGCCATAAACACCACCAGCATTAGCGCGATAGCCAGCGGGAAGTGAAACGTATCGAGGATAGAATAGAAGACGAACGCCTCAGGGACCCATAGGTCGGAGGACAGGTAGCCTACTGGCCCAGCGAGCCAGCCCAACCCCGAGGAGACACCTAATAACAACGACGCTAGCCGCCGTTGTTCCAGTTCCCCCCCCAGTGCGGCGATGAAGCGATAGGCCACCAGGATCAGGAACAGGCCCGCCAACACGCGGGCCGCGTGATACACGCCGATGAGTGGCAGCCGTGTCCAGCGCGCCAGGTGCCCCAGCGCGATGTGGAGCAGGAACAGGCGAGCCCCCTGCTGCGGCTCGGGCGTAAAGGCCAGGCGAAAGCGCCAT
>CAYOBT010000504.1:0-2306 GCA_964402205.1 uncultured Anaerolineales bacterium | reverse complement strand
AGACTGGTGTGAGCGCGGCGTTGCGCTGCGCGGCTGTCGCCGAGGGCAACCGTTCGTCAAGTGGATCCGCCAACCAGGGCATGTTTGCTTCCTGGGCGAACTCAGCATTGGCAGTCTGGCTAGTGTCAGCTTCAGAACTGACCGCGACGGCCGGGCCTGGCAGGGCGTCTGTCACCAGGAACCTGACAACGGCGTCAATATGGAAGCGCACCGCTCTCGCTAGATCATTTGGTGCAGCTGGACCGGTAGGCGATTGATGGTAGAATGACGAAAGCTGGAACCGGGCGCACTTAGATCTACTGATGCGCGGCCAGCTGCGATGGGAGGCTTACCACCTTGAAGACGCTGGTATTGGGGATGGGGAACCCGATCCTGCGCGACGACGGCATCGGGATTCACGTCGTTCGCGAGGCGGCCAAACGTCACCGGCAAGAAAATGTGGACTTCAGCGAAGCAAGCGTGGGCGGCCTGCGCATACTCGACGTCATTGCGGGCTACCAACGAGTCGTCATGGTAGACGCGATCCAGACGCGTGGCGGTCAGCCCGGCGATATCTACCGCTTGTCTCCGCGGGATCTCAATCTCTCCCTACACGCGGGATCATCGCACGACGTATCTCTGCCTGGGGCGCTTGCGTTGGGTCGGGCAATGGGATGGACGCTACCCGCCGACGAGGACTTCGTCATTATCGCCATCGAGGTAGAAGACCCCTTCACGTTCGGCGAGGAATGCACTCCGGGGGTTGAGAAGGCGGTCCCTCCTGCCGTGGAAGCGGTCCTCGCTGAGCTGAAGCACGGAACAGACGACGCGCCGCTCTAGTCACTCCCCGAGGTCCAACAGCGTTTTCGCTCCAGCAAGGACCTTTAGCAGATCACGCCGCTTTAGCGCTCGCTTGCTATCAATCTCGACCATACCAGCCCTATCATCGGCCAGCTTGGTCAGCGCCTCCATCCAGGTTCCACTCTGGACCGGATGATGCCGCACGCGCCACCGTTCCACCCAGATCGGCAGCTCGTCGCGGTTTGTGATCTTCCGGTGGGTCACCGTCTTGCTAACACCCTGGGACTCAACTATAATGTCGTACTCTGCATACGTCGGCTTGATTGGGCACACCTGCACGCAAGCACCGCACTTGATGCAGTAGTAGTCAGCTAGGACCAGTTCCCCGCTATCCTCGTCGACGGACAACGCGCGCGTCGGGCAGATATCAGCGCAGGCGAGGCATCCCTCTACACATCGTTCGCGATGCAGCTCTACCTGGCCTTGCCAGGCCTGCGTGACCTCGAAGGCGCCATCGCTGGCGATCTCGCACTGACGGCAGCGGATGCAGTGCTCGTCATCCACCACCAGCGTCTCTTCCTCTTCGTCGTAGCTGATCACATCGGTGGGGCAGTTGTCGATCACGAGGTCTTTTCTGCTCCAATCGAACCGATCCTCGTGGAAAGTGGTCGACTCTATGAACTCCGGGAACGCCTCGTGCACCAACACCGGATTCTCGCGCTGCGCGTTAATGGTCAGGGTGATAGCGTCCTTCGGGCAGACAACCTCGCACATGCCGCAGAACACACACGCCTCGGCGTCGATGTCCACGGTTGGCCTCTTTGCCAGCCGACCATCCCCAATCTCCCCCGGCACGTGCTCCACGGCTTCCTTGGGGCAGACCAAAGGCCCCAGCTCACAACCCACGCACCGCTCTAGGTCCCATTCCATCCTATAGTGGCGCGTGACCATGGGGCGTATGAGCGTGATCGCACGCTCACTGGTCTCCTTTCTTGTCATTCCTCGTCTAGCCATGCTCTCTCCTAGTCCCGACGGATCTCTTGCACCAATTCCCGCTCTTCGTTGTAGAGCCGCACAATCATCGGCATCTGCCCTGGCAAAGCATGGGTTGCGCAGCCGAAGCATGGATCATATGCCCGCAACGCCATCTCAATCTTGTTCAACAGACCGTCGTCGACAAGCTGTCCAGCGCGAACCAGGTTCTGAGCCGCCTTCTTGATCGACATGCTGATGGCAGCAGAGTTGTTGGTGGTGCCAACGATCAGATTGACCCGCTCCAGCAATCCGTTTTCGTCGGTGACGTAGTGGTGAGTCAGCGTGCCCCGCGGGGCTTCAACGATGCCCACGCCCTCGTCCGGTGTTTCAGCCGGGATTGTCCGAATTTCCTCACTGGTGATCTCCGGGTCTTCAGCTAGCTCCAGAGTTCGCTCGGCGGCGTACAAGAGCTCAATCAAGCGCGCCCAGTGAGCCGCCAGCGTCGCATGTACCGGTTTGCCGCCCAGCGTGTCCCAGAAGCGCTCGAACTC
>CAYOBT010000503.1:0-2321 GCA_964402205.1 uncultured Anaerolineales bacterium | reverse complement strand
AGCGACGCCCTCGCGGACGCCCTTGGCGGCGGGAATGGCGCCCAGATGCTCCAGGAGCATGGCGGCGGCCAGGATAGCAGCGACGGGGTTGGCGATACCCTGGCCGGCGATATCGGGCGCGGAACCATGCACCGGCTCGAACACGGCGTGGTGATCCCCAACGTTGCCCGAGGGCGCCAGGCCCAACCCGCCCACCAGCGCGGCCGCCTCATCCGACAAGATATCGCCAAAGAGGTTGGTTGTCACGATCACGTCGAATCGCTCTGGCTCGGTGATGAGCCGCATGGCTGCGGCATCCACCAACATCTCTTCGACGGTGACGTCGGGGTACTCATCCGCGACCTTGAAGGCCGTCTCGCGAAACAGGCCGCAGGTGGCGCGCAGGACGTTGGCCTTGTGGACGACCGTCACCTTGCGACGCCGCCACTGGGCCAGGCGAAAGGCCACGTTGGCGATGCGCAACGACCCCGCGCGGGTGATCAGGCGCTCGGTGACGGCCTCGGACTCGGAGATGCGCTCCCGGCCCGCATAGAGGCCCTCGCTGTTCTCGCGGACGATCAGCATGTCGATGCCTTGCCGCGAGCTCGGCACCGGCTGCGAGATCACGGGGCGCAGGTTGGCATAGAGGCCAAGCTCGCGGCGCAGCGCCACGATGGGGCTGCGATAGCCCTCGACCGGGCTGAGCGGCGACGAGACGGCGCCAAAGAGCGTGGCGTCCGCTTGGCGCACGGCGTCGACGGTCTCGTCGGGCAGCGCCGTGCCCTGCCGGTGGAACGTGTCCCAGCCCGCCTCGGCCTGGGTGAAGGTCACGGGCAAGCCCGTGGCGCGCAGGACCTCGGCGGCCGCGGGGATCACCTCGTGGCCGATGCCGTCGCCCTCGATCAGGCAGATGGTGTGCGTCATCGTTGGGCCTCCTCCAGGGGGAACGCGCCATGCTCGCGATAGTAGGCCACCATGCCGCCCGCTCGCCACACCCGCGCGACCCAGGCGGGCGGCGACGGCAGTTGGAACGTCTCGCCGTCCGCGACCAACGTGCCCCGCGCGACGTCCAGCGTCACCTGCTGGCCGTCATCGAGATGCTGGGTCAGGTCGGCCTCGAACAGCGGCAGGCCTAGGTTGAGGGCGTTCCGGAAAAAGATGCGGGCATAGCTGGGTGCGATGATGGCCGCGATCCCCACGGCGACCAGAGCGCGGGGGGCGTACTCACGCGACGAGCCGCAGCCAAAGTTGCTCCCCGCCACGATCAGGTCCCCAGGGCGCACCTCGGCCGCAAACGCGGGTCGCGCCTCGACGAACGGGTACTTGCGCAGCTCTTCCTCGGACGTCATATAGGGCGCGTACCGCCCCGGGACGATCTGATCGGTGTCGACGTTATCGCCAAAGAGCCAGACACGTGCCATCAGGCCTCCTATGCGTATGATGTGCCAGACGGGACCTCAACCCCCACCCCCGGCCAACCCTCGCCCCCGAGCCCTCTCCCATGATACCCATGGGAGAGGAGAGCAAGCGACGTCTGCGTCGCATGACGGCGGCCCCAAGCTCTCCTACACCTCGCTGGGGTCGGTAATCCGCCCGGTCAGCGCCGACGCCGCCGCCACGGCTGGCGACGCCAGGTAGATCTGCGCATCGGGATCGCCCATGCGCCCGCGAAAGTTGCGGTTGGCCGTCGAGAGCGCCACCTCGCCGGCCCCCATGACGCCCATGTGGCGCCCGATGCAGGGGCCACAGCCAGGCGTGCCCACGGTCGCGCCCGCCGCCAGCAACGTCGCCAGGGTGCCGTCGGCGGTGGCAGCCTCCAGAATGCGATGCGACGCCGGGATCACCAGCAACCGCACACCCTCGGCGACATGCTTGCCCGCCAGGATCTCGGCGGCGACCTTCAGATCCGACAGGCGGCCATTGGTGCAAGTCCCGATGAACACCTGATCCACGGCCACGTCGGTTAGCTCGTCCACGGGGACGACGTGGTCCACCTCGGGCGGGACCGCCACCAGCGGCCGCAGCTCGGACAGATCCACGTCCAACGTGCGGACGTACGTCGCGCCCTGTTGCACACCCAGCCAGGAAGGCACCGCGAGGCCCTCGGCTCCGACGCCCGTCGGCGGAAAGATCCCGGCCTTGGCGCCCAGCTCCGTGGTCATCCCCGAGAGCGTCAGCCGCTCGTCCAGCGTGAGCCAGTCGCCACCGTGGAACTCCACCGCCTGGTAGGTGGCGCCGTCCAGGCCAAGCATCCCGCACAGATGCAGGCTCAGATCCTTGGCCGAGACGCCGGCGCGGAATCGCCCATGGAGCCGCACACGGAGCGTCTCGGGCACACGAAG
>CAYOBT010000502.1:0-2331 GCA_964402205.1 uncultured Anaerolineales bacterium | reverse complement strand
GGCGTCAGTCCCCGATGCGGTAGCAACACCACCCGGTTGCCCAGGCCAACCTCGCGAGCCAGCGCGCTGAGATCGCGGGCTTTGGGATCCTCGCTGGGGATGACGAGGGCAGCCAGATACGGCGCCAATGGCACGCGTCCTCGCATCTTGAGGTCGTGAAAGCCATCGCTGCGGGCGTCTGGATGTCCCAGCAGATCCTGACTGGCAAAGTAGAGCTTGGCCGCCGGTACGAACGCATCGGCAAACTCGTCCCATGTCAACGGATCCTCTGGATCGGTGGGGCTGCGATCCACCAAGCGTTGGTACACCACCCAGTCGCCGATGGCACGGTCGTCTCCTAGCATGAACATGACATAACGGAAATAGTCGGGCGGATCGCACGGGATGTTGCGTCGCTGCCGCGCCAGGATCTGCCCCGACAGCCCGTACAGCGCCGTGGCCGACAGCAGCGCCCCCGAGCGGAGCACCCCCGTCAGCGCCGAGGGCGGCGTGGCGTGGCTCAGCAAGGTGGGGAGCCAGCTCGGATCGCGGGCGGCATGCTGGCGCAGACGCTCGGGCTGCGACCGCCACCGATCTTGCAGCAGAAGCGCTTCCGCATTCGCGCCGTCTGGCGCCCGCAGCCCTTCCCGCACCGACGTGCGCACCTGCTCCGCGATGCCAGCCTCTCCCCGCAACGCTGGGTGGAACCAGATCGCCACGCGTCGGCCGTGGAACAGCTCATAGAGCAGGTACTCGCTCAGCAGAAAGAGATCGGTAGCCGTAGGGCGGGGGATCGGCTCGCCAGCCGCCAGCCCGCGGCGCTCGGCGATGGCTCCGGGCACGCGCCAACCCTGAAAGCAGCAGCGATACACACGGAATCCACACGTCGGCTCGTCAGGGCGGTGGCACCCGCTGCTGGGGTAGTTGAGGTCGGGGCGTATGGCCACAAGCAGCGGATACCCCTCGCGAAGGAGCATCCGCTCTGCCTGGCAAGAGCCCAGGGGATCGGGGCCCCGCAGCTCGGTGACCTGATCCCCAACGATGGACTGAAGTCGCCATGCGCTCACGCAACTCTCCCGTCTGCTCCCCGAGCGACCCTCGACCCCCGCCGCATCCTGCCCCTAGGGCGTCACCGCCTCGGGCACGGACTGCTTGCGGAACTGGCTCATGTAGAGGTTGTAGTAAAAGCCTCTCTGGGCCAGCAGGTCGAGGTGGGTGCCCCGCTCGATGATCTGCCCCTCGTCGATCACCAGCACCTGGTCGGCCTCGCGGATGGTGCTCAGTCGGTGCGCGATCACAAAGCTCGTGCGCCCCTCCATCAGCTTGAGCAAGGCCTCCTGGATGTGCGCCTCGGTGCGCGTGTCCACGCTGCTGGTGGCCTCGTCCAGGATCAGGATGGCGGGATCGGCCAGGATGGCCCGCGCGATGGCGAGCAGCTGCCGCTGCCCCTGGCTCAGGTTGGTGCCGCGCTCGGTAAGCACCGTGTCATACCCATCGGGCAGGCGGTGGATGAACTGGTGCGCGTTGGCCAGCGTGGCCGCCGCGATCACCTCGTCATCGGTGGCGTCCAGGCGCCCGTAGCGCATATTCTCCATTACCGAGTCGGCAAAGAGAAAGTTGTCCTGCAGCACGATGCCCAGTTGCTGCCTCAGATCCGCCTTGCGTACCTCGCGAATGTCGTGATCGTCGATGCGGATGGCGCCATCGTCGATGTCATAGAACCGCGTCAGCAGGTTGACGACCGTCGTCTTGCCGGCGCCTGTCGGCCCCACCAGCGCGATGGTCTGCCCAGGGAGCGCCTCCAGCGACACGTCGTGGAGCACCTCGACACCCTCCACATAGGAAAACTCCACATCGTCAAACACCACGTGTCCCTCCAACGTGTCCAGCGCGAGGGCGTTCGGGGCGTCTTCCAGCTCGGGATGCTCATCCAAGATCTGGAACACGCGCTCGGCCCCCGCGATGGCCGACTGCACCTGATTGTACAGGTTGCCTAGCTGTCGCAAAGGCGCGGCAAAGCGCCGCGAATAGCTGATGAAGGTAGCGATGGTGCCCACGGTGGCCAGGCCCTGGATCGCCATCCAGCCGCCGATGCCCACCAGCACGGCGATGTTGGCATTGGAAAAGATCCCCATCAACGGCGGGACCAGGCTGGCATAGCTCATGGCGCGGATGCCGGTGTCGCGCACGGCCGCGTTGGCCCGTTGGAAGCGATCGAATGTCGAGCCCTGCTGCCCAAAGGCAATGATCACGCGTTGCCCCGAATAGACCTCTTCTAACTGGCCGTTGAGCGTCCCCAGCTGCTCCTGGAGAGAGCGGAACCCGCCGCGCGTCCGCTTGCCCACCACGCCC
>CAYOBT010000501.1:0-2339 GCA_964402205.1 uncultured Anaerolineales bacterium | reverse complement strand
GAAGTCATTCTATTCCCTCAGCTCCGCCCGGAAGAGAGCTAGAGACATGGCATTTCTCAGAGACATCATTGCCACGATGCGGCCTCGCCAGTGGACCAAGAATCTGCTCGTCTTCGCCGCCATCCTCTTCGCCGGCAGGGCTTCCGACCCCGGCGCCCTCGGCCAGGTCGGCTTGGCCTTCGTCGCCTTCTGCATCCTCTCCGCCGCCGTGTACCTGCTCAATGACGCACTCGATGCCGAGACTGACGCACACCATCCCGACAAGCGCAATCGCCCTGTCGCTGCCGGCCGTATCCCCGTCCACGAAGCCATCTTACTCGCCGGCGTCTGCGCTCTCCTGGGCCTGGCGGTCGCTCATTTCGTAACCCCCAATTTCGGCTTCCTCATCACCGCCGTACTCTACCTCGCCCTCACCACCGCCTACACCATCTGGCTCAAGCACATCGTCATCCTCGATGTCCTCGCCGTCGCCCTTGGATACGTCCTCCGAGCCGTCGCCGGCGCTGAAGCCATCAGTGTCGCCATCTCCCCATGGCTCATCATCTGCACTCTCCTACTCACCCTCTTCATCTCCCTCGCCAAGCGCCGCTGTGAGCTTATCCTACTCGAAAACGGCGGCATCGAGCACCGCCGCATTCTCCAGCATTACAGCCTCCAGCTACTCGACCAGATGATCGCCGTCGTCACCGCATCCACCCTCGTCACCTACTGCCTCTACACCGTGGACGACCGCACCATCCAAGTCGTCGGCACCCAGAACCTCGTCTACACCATCCCCCTCGTCATCTACGGTATCTTCCGTTACCTCTACCTGATGCACGAAAAAAAGCTGGGCGGGCAACCCGACCAGCTTGTTCTCACCGATATCCCTTTGCTTCTCACCATCCTCCTTTACACCGCGATCGTGGCGGCCATACTATACATGCTCCCTTAGTCCGGATGGTTTCCGAAGCGATTGCGGCTAAAGCATCGTCTTGTTGCTGGACGAGGTGGGCATCTACGTCTCGACGAGCTCGGCGTGCTCTTCGGGTTCGCTGGAGGTCTCGCATGTTATCAGTTGCATGAAGGTGCCGGAGATGTACGCCCACGGCTCAATCCGCTTCAGCCTGAGCCGCTACAACACCGCTGCGGAGATTGACTACGTCAGCGCACGCGTCCCGGAGGTCATCAAGCGCCTCCGCGAATTCTCCCCCTACGGCCGCGAGTGACAGGGCCCGGCACCGCCAGATCGCGGCAAACGGCGCAAAGTGTAAAACGACCTAAAGTCCTCGCGCACAACGAAACCCGAGGTTGTTGCTACGGGAGGCAGGGTCGTTATTGTTGCGCAATGCACAGCGGAAGAACCTGTGATTGCCGTAATTCCAGCAGCCGCCGCGCAAGACCTTCCACTCGCCCTCGGCAGGCCCGGGCGGGTTCAGCTCAGGACTAACCGGGTAGTAGGTTCCCGAGTACCAGTCGGTACACCATTCACACACATTGCCTGCGATATCCAGTGCGCCACACCAGCTTGCTCCCGTGGGGAAGCTGCCAACCGGGAACGTGTTGCCAAACGGGCCCGTATTATTGTAGTTGCAGCACTTCTCTTCATCCCAGACGTTCCCCCACGGATACGTGCGCGCATCCGGCCCCGCGGCGGCATACTCCCACTGCGCCTCGGTCGGCAAGGCATACCCGTAGTGCTCACAGTACTCTACGGCCCCAGACCAGCTCACTTTGACCACCGGATGCGCGCCGAGTTGCGACTTCGACCGGTAGGTGCCGGCTACATACTCGATGCCACAAGATGCATCCCCGACCGCCAGCCAATCGTTCACGTTGGCAGGCTGTACCTCATTGAGGAATGTCGCATACTGGTCGTTGGTCACCTCACACTTCCCGATCCAGAAGCCGGTGAGCGTCACCCGGTGCACTGGCCGTTCGTCGTAGAGGCCATTTTCGCTTCCCATCATGAAGCTGCCGGCTGGCACGCAGACAAGCGTCTGGCCGTCGGGACCGATGGTCTCTTCGCCGAGATCACACCCCCCACCGCCACATTCCCCGAGCGGCCACTCGTCGAGGCCCACGACACAACGCAGCAACATGATCGCGTCGCCCACATCCGTACTGCCGTTCCGGTTGCCGTCGGCACATTCGTCGTCGGCGTCGAGGCCCACGACAATCCGCAGAATCCGAATCGCGTCACCCACTGTAGGCTCGCCGTCACCGTCCAGATCGCCCAGAAGTCCAGCCTGTGACGGGGAGACGACTTGCGCAGGCCCTGCAGAACTCCTGACTCCTTTAGGCATGGCCTTGCTGCCACCGCTGCCCGAACAGCCCAGCAAAGTTCCGGCGAGGAGAAT
>CAYOBT010000500.1:0-2340 GCA_964402205.1 uncultured Anaerolineales bacterium | reverse complement strand
CGCGACTCACAACGATGGCCATATCAGCCCACCACCTGCACGAAATCGATGTTGCCCGTGGGAATCGCGAGCTCGCCATCCATGGCGACGGGCTCTCGGCCGCGGGAGCACATCTGAGCCTTGCGCAAGACCAGATAGGCGCCGCGGCGACGCCAGAGTAGCCCGCGGAACGTGCGGTCGCTCTTGGTCGTCACCAGGATCTCGCGGAGGACCGGATAGGGCCGTAGGTTCATACTGTCACCAGCCCCCTGTGTTCATAGATCGATTCGCGACGTTGGCCTATGCCGGCCGCCAGCGCATCGCAGCGCGCCTCCCAACTCAGGCAGGCAGCCATGGCCGCGTCGATCTTGTGCGGCGAGTCGGGGCGTTCCTTGTGCATCAGCCACAATCTGCGGCCCTCGTCGTCTCGGATATTGAGATGACGACGGCAGGCATTGCCAATGTGGCGCGCCAGATCGGGGTCGCCGTCATGACTGACCTCGCCGGTGGCGATGGCGTTGCTGTAAGAGCGAATCGCGTACGCCATCGGCTTCTGGCGATTGGTCCACCAATTCATGGCTCTCTTTTCTCCGAACTGGCCGGCCCATCGGGCTACATAGCTCTCCCAATAGGGCGGATCGGCGTAGAGGCGCCAGACGTCCCAACGCGCAAAGGCGTCGGCCATGACCTCGTCCACCTCGTCGGCGGGAACCTCCCACTCCTCGATGTTCTGCGGATGTTCCCACAGGCCGATGAGCCATTGGTGCCCCGTCAGGATGTGGGTGCCCACGATGGCGGTGGCGTCGTGATAGCGCGCCCCGTCAAATCCCAGGGTGATCAGCTCGCCATCGGGGATGCTCACGCCAGGATCGGCCAACTCCCGCCAGCGCTCGGCATCGAACGCGCGCTCCGAGGACCGTACCAGGCGATTGAGCCAGACGCGCTCCAGGTAGGAGCGGTCGGCGGTGGGGTCCTGCCACTGCTCGACGATGCCGTCGATGTCTGACCATTCGGCGACCGGCCCGGAGGCCTCGATCACGGCGGCCCGGACGCCCTCGGTCGTGGTCAGGTCGTGATCGTCGCTGGCCTGGCGGTGGTAGAAGAAGAGCCTGGAGTCGGTGATCTTGCCGTCGGCCACCTGGCGGGCATAGTCCATGGTGTCCTCGGCGACCGAGCCCTCGCCTGGGGCCGGCGCGGTGGTGATCTCCAGGCTCCAGGCATCGGCTAAGAAGCGCTTGGGCATGTTGGCCATCATTGTGCGGTGCGCCATCTTGAGGCGGGGCAGCGTCCAGCGGTGGGTCTCGTCCATGCCCTGGAACGTGGTGCGGGCGCCGTCGCGGGCGTCTGGGCTCGTGGAGAGGGATACGGCCTTGCCGTCGCCGCCGATGCGCATGATGCGCTCCAGACCGATGTCGAAATCGTCGGCCAGCAGGGAGTTGGCCAGGATGACTCGCAGCGCACCATAGGCCAGCTCGTCCGATTGCTCCTCTGTGTAGGCGACCATCGGGATGTAGGGGTCGGTCACGCCGACGCCAACCGGCCGGCCCTGGGCGTCAAATCCGTCACAACGCACCGGGGCGTCTGGATGCAGCTCGCAGGCCGCGACCCAAGCCAGCAGCTCCGTCTTGGCCGAGCCCTTGCGGAGCGAGATGGCCGCGCGCCGGAATCTGCGGCGGCCGGCCTGCTCGTGTCCTGGCGGAAAGACCTCGTAGGCGCGGTAGATGAGGGCGCGTTTCTCATCGTCGAGTTGGGCGGGTAATCCGCGCAGATCGCCTGGGCCGAACACCAGAAAGCTCTCGATGAAATCGCATACCTGCGGCCCGAGCGTGGGCCAGGGCTCCGCGTCCAACGTGGGCACCATCAGGACGGTCACTCGCCCACCACCTTGAGCGCCTGACGAGGATCGACTGAACCAGATTGAGCATCGCGCACGCGCCGCTGGTGACGCTGCGCGGTGGCAGATTCGGCCTGCTCGATGGACCACTGGAGGCGGCGCCGATCTAGCGGCGTGAGGCCAAAGGCCTGCTGTTCCAGGCGAATCTCGGCCGCCAGCTTGGTCGATGGGTCCTCCCAGAAGCGGTCGATCAGCAGCGCCAGGCGGTAGAGGCCGTGCATGTCGGCGCGGAGGTACTCGGCCGCCATGGGCGATGACCAGACGTCCTTCCACCAGGCTCTGGTTAGCTTATGCCAATCGTATCCGCGCGGGAGATACGGCGCCCGCTCGCGCTGCGGCGCCTTCCTGGTGAGCACCGCCTTGGTCGATGCGCGGTTTCTGCGTTGTCTCAGCGCTGGATCCTTTGGGGCCGGCCCCGGCATTCGTAAACTCCTCTATCTCGTACAGAAAAAAATCTAGTCACCGAG
>CAYOBT010000499.1:0-2353 GCA_964402205.1 uncultured Anaerolineales bacterium | reverse complement strand
CCAGGCTCTCGCCATCCACCTCGGGGGTTGGGACGCCGGCAAGCTCGAGCAGCGTCGGGAGCAGGTCCACGTTGCTGACCAAGCCGTCGTCCGCCTGCCCCGCGGGGATACCCTTGGGCCAGCGGATCATCAGCGGCACCTGCATCAGCGTGTCATAGGCATTGCCCGTCAGCTTGTACACCATGCCAAAGTGGCCCAGCATGTCGCCGTGATCGGTGGTGAACAGCACGATGGTATCGTCGGCCAAGTCGAGGCGGTCGAGGGCGTCCAGGACGCGCTGCATCTGCGCGTCGATATAGCTGACATAGCCATAGTAGCGCCGCACGTAATCGCGCAGCTCATTCTCGGACCAGAACCGGTTGACGCGTTGGCGCGTGGCGGTGCGTTGGCGCAGTGGCTTGCCCTCCAAGCCAACCTCCAGCGTGGGTGGCAGCGGGATATCGGCCATGTCGTACATGGTGTCCCACGGCTCGGGTGGCGCGACGGGCAGGTGCGGCCCGTAGAACGAGAGCACGCAGCCAAATGGCGCCTCGTCCTCGGCGGCCTCCTCGAGGAAGCGGATGGTCTCGTCCGCGAAATAGTGCGCCATGTGATGCTCTTTGCCCAGGCGACTGATGGCGTGGCCGCGGTCGCCCGTGCTGGGCGCATCGTGGTGGTTGCCGACCCAGGGATCTTCCACGATCTTGCGAGGCAGGTCCGTGCCGCGCAGATAGGCGCGATAGTCCTCCCAACCGGCGCGCCAGTGCCCAAAGCCGTTCAACGCGCCATCCTCGCCCACGCCGCCCGGCACGCGATCCCAGCCATAGCCGTTGGGCGACTCGTTCCAGGCATAGCGCCAGTGCCCCTCCATGGGCTCGCCGGCGATGCCGCGGTACATGTTGCCGCCGAGATGCGACTTGCCGATCCACGCCGTGCGATAGCCCGCGTCCTGCAGGCAGCTTCCCAGCGTGGGGATGTCGGGATCGAGCATGATGTCGTTGGTGACGATGCCGTGGTGGTGGGCATAGAGCCCGGTGATCATGCTGGCCCGCGAGGGCGAGCAGGGAAAGCTGGCGCAGTAGCAGTTGTTGAAGCGGATGCCGCCCTCGGCGATGGCGTCTCGGGCCGGTGTCTGGACGACGGGGTTGCCATAGCAGCCGATCAGCGACGGCGCCTCCTGGTCGGTCATGATGAACAGGATGTTGGGTTGCGGCATGGGATGCTCCTTCTGCGGGCCGTGGCTCGTGTGGGTTACGCTCCTATCTTACCACGCAAATGCGTTGTTGGCTCGGCGTCGCGTGGCGCTAGCGTCGGTACGCCACATAGATATCGGCCTCGATGATGCCCTCCGCCCCCACATAGTGATGTACAACGTAGAGGTTGCCGGCTTGGTCGAGGGTGGGCTCGGCGGCGAACTGGGAGACCACCTCCACGCCCGCGCCCCACGTGCCATCGGGTTGGCGCTGGCTGCGATAGACGGCGTGGCCTGGATAGCCCTGCGAGCTGGTGCCCGAGTACCAGAGCTCCGCGCCATCGGCCGTCACATAGGGACGTGTCTCGTCGCGGGACGTGTTGACGGCTGGCCCCAGGTTGACGGGCGCGGCCCAGGCGTCGCCATCCCGCGCGATCTGCCACAAGTCCAGACCGCCATAGCCGCCATCGCGGTCGCTGTGGAAGATCAGCGTCCCGCCGCCATCGACGGGATGCAGCTCGCCGACGGCATAGGCGCCATTGAGAAGCTCGCCGGCGTGGCGGATGTCGGTCCAGGTGCCATCCTGCAGGCGCGCCGTATAGAGGTCCACGCCGCGCAGGTTGCCAGCCCGCGCCGAGCAGAACCAGAGCGTGTCGCCGATCAGCGCCGGGCAGCCATCGAGCGCCGTTTCGCGCCCCAAGACGATCCGCTGCGGCTCCTCGCTCCAACCCTCGGCGGTGCGCTGGGTCCACCAGATGCCGGTCACGCCGTCATCGAGCTGCTTTTCGGCGGGGATGCTGGCATCGGGTGTAAAGAAAAAGAGCAGGCGCTGGCCGTCGGCGGTGATGAATGGGCCATCCTCGGCGCCCGCCGTGTTGACGGGGCCAGGCAACGGGATGGGCGGCTCCCAGGCGTCCAGGTGCAGGATGGGCGGGTAGAGGTCGTCGGCGGGCGGGACCCGCGTGGCGTCGGCGGGGATGGCCTCGGCGCGGGTGCGCAGCGCGGTGATGCTGTACGTCTCGCGATAGAGATCCTCCAGCGGCGCGCCGCTGTGGGGCAACATGCCGCGCTGCTCGGCAAACAGCAAAAAGAGCATCCGGTAAATGATGTGCAAGATCTCGCCATAGTAACGGCGGCACAGCGCTGCCCCCCCCTCAATCCCCCCCAGGAGGGGGGAAGACC
>CAYOBT010000498.1:0-2354 GCA_964402205.1 uncultured Anaerolineales bacterium | reverse complement strand
CGGGGTACACGGCGGTGCTGTTCCTGCTATCGACGCGGTTGCTGGCACGCCGGCTGGTGTGAGAGGGGGGCGCCTCTCACAGCGGCGTCTGCGGGGCGCGGGTGTTGCTTTCGCGGGTCTGTCGCGCAGCGAGCCACCCTCGTGGGAGAGGGGATCGGACCCGAGCAGTTTCGGGCGGGCGGGCGAGCGACCGGGGGCACGGCATGCCGTGCCCGTACCAGTCGGATGGCCAGGCGCGCGATCTAGTGCGGAGCTCCATGCCCCGGTGTTCGCCCTTTTATCTACGCTACCCCTCGAGCCGAAACACCGTCGCCTCGATGTGGGTCTGGGGGCGGTCGGCGGTGCACCAGAAGTAGGCCGTCACCAGCTTGCCATCGGGCCGTTGGAACAGCCGTGGGTAGCCCAGGTCGGGGCGGCCGTTGGCGCTGGCGAAATCGTCGCGCAGGACGAGCTCGGGGCCCCAGGTGGCGCCGTCGTTGTCGCTGGCGCGGGCGATGATCTGGAGGCGGCTGCGGTTGCCATACACGCAGCAGAGGTGGCCGTCCGCCATGCGCACCAGGGCGGGCGGGTTGCCGTTGTAGGCGTTGCCATCCTCGGTGGCGCCGATCTCGGAGAGAAAGCGCCAGCTCTTGCGATCATCCTCGGAGCGGTAGGCGTCGATCCAGTTGCGCTGGGCCGATTTGCGGCGTAGCGCGACCACGAGGCGCTCGTCGGAGAGGCGCACCGGTGCGGGCATCACGGCGCGGGAGCGGTCGCTCTGGGGCACGATCCACGAGACAAAGGCCAAGCTCGCGCCGCCGTCGCTCATTCGCGCCACAAACGCCTTGTCGGTGAGGCGTACCCGCATGCGATCGCCAGGGAAGGGATTGCGCACCGAGAGAAAGAGCAGCAGCGCATCGGGGCCATCGCTCACATAGGCGGTGCGGCCGGTGAATTCGAGCTCAGCCAGCTCGGGATGCTCCAGCAGATGGCCAAAGGTATAGGGGCCTCGCCAGGAGTTGCCCTTGTCCTCGCTGCAGAACCAACAGGTCCCCGCATTGCCGTGGTAGCCGTTGCCCTGCACGCGCATCACAAACCCCGGCGCCGAGGGGTCCACATCGCCGGGAGGCGGCTCGGGGGGCACGTCATCCCCGACGTAGGGATGGGGCTCCCAGGTGCCCCAGGTTTCGCCGCCGTCGGTGCTGCGGGCCAGCCACGAGCTGAACGGGCCCTCGTCGGTGGTCTGATGGAGGCTGGTGGGCGTGGCAAAGGGCCCCTTGGTGTAGCCGATGAGGATCTCGTTGCCCCATTGCCAGGTGGGGCCGTTGCCCCCATTGTTCGCGGGTACGGCATTCCAGCCGCTGTGATCGTAGGCCACGACGGTATGGTACAGGTTGCCGCGGACGATCATGGGCGCTCCTCCTCGCTGCGCGTTGGCTCAGGCCTCGTCCTCTGCCATGGGCAGGTGGGGCGGGCACTCGCCGCCGCGTCGCTCTACGATCTGGTGCGAGAGCACGGCCAGCTCGACGACCAGATCCTGGTTGTGGACATAGACGCCCTCTTCCACGCGGAGGGTGGTGGGGGCAAAGTTCCAGAGGACGTGGATGCCCGCCTCCATCATGGCATCGGCCACGTTCTGGGCGGCCTCGGCGGGCACGGTGATGATGCCCATATCCACCTGGTCGCGGCGGGCCACCTTGGCCAGCTTTTCGACGGGCTGGACGGTGAGGCTGGCGACGTCCTTGCCGATGACGGCTGGGTCCTTGTCAAAGAGGGCGACGATGCGCAGGCCGCACGGAGCGAACCCAGGATAGGCTGCCAGAGCGCTGCCGAGGTTGCCCGCTCCCACCACGACGGCGCGCTTTTCGCACTGGAGCCCCAGCGTCAGGTCCAGCTCGTCGGCCAGGGCACGGGCCTCATAGCCGCGACCGGGCCGGCCTTCCTGCTCGACCCAGGAGAGGTCCTTGCGCACCTGAGCGGCGGGCACGCCGGCGGCCACGCCAAGCTGTCGCGACGAGACGTAGGGGATGCCCTTTTCCACGGCGACGCGGAGACGTCGGCGGTAGACGGGCAGGCGGCGTAGGCTGGGGGTTGGGATGGACGTCTGCTGCATCTTTCGCTCCTTGGTGTGCCAGGGACAGACAGGAAGGTTGGGGCCTCGGGGGCGCTCGGCGCCGCTGAGATCGTGCTTTTGTGCTCGAATGAGGAGAGTATAGCGCGGCGAGGTGGATTCGGCAACCGTTCAGGCGCGCACCAAGGGTGTGTCGTGGCCTTTACAGCCAGCTTGCCTCGGATTAGGATGGCTTCACGACGGTGTGTCCGCGAGAGAGGAGCGTGTCATGAACTTGCTGGTGGTGGTGGCCGATACGTTTCGG
>CAYOBT010000497.1:0-2355 GCA_964402205.1 uncultured Anaerolineales bacterium | reverse complement strand
CCGTGAGCCCGCCATGCCCGCGCGGGTCGCCGAGGTACAGCGCGCCGTCGAGAGCAGGTTGGGGATACCCACCGAGAGCAAGCTGCGGTAGGGGATCTCGTACCAGTCGTCATCGGGTGGGTAGAGTTCCTCACGCGACAGCATCCGCGTGTGCTCTGACGCCCAAAACGGACAGTCTTCGGCGACTGGGCACTCGACCACGCACAGGTGCGCCGGGTGCGTCTCCCCTCGCGGGCAGTGGATGTCGATCCACCAGGAACCGCGCGCTATGACGTCATCGAACTTGGACCCCTTGCGGACATCCTCGCCCGTCAGCGCATAGGGGCCCACGATCTGACGGCTCTCGCGAGGCCCGACTTGTGGCGAGCTCTGCTGCAGATAGCAGTGACGGAACTCGGGCACGTGCTGCTGCAGATAGCGGACTAGCTTCCAGACGTCCTGCCGAATGCTGAGCTCCGCTTTGGTCATATCCTCGGCCTTGGCCGAGCTCCCGCTGAAGCGCGTCATGTTGACGGCCGTGTGGTCTTTGCCGTGATAGGCATTCGATCCCAGGAAGTTGGTGTTGTAGAAATGGAACCGCCCCGCAGCCGACTCACGGCGCACCAAGTCGAGCAGCTCCTTGCTGCGCTCCTCGCTGAGCGGCTCGAAACCTGCTAGGTGGAAGAACGATCCCATCGATTCCGGCAGGCTATCAAACTCACGGCCATGGGTGGTCGGAGCCCCGGCGCGATAGGCCACATCGGCGTCACCCGTGCCATCTATGAACACCTTACCAGCAACGGCCTGCCTTCCCGACTTGTTCTCGATGATGACGGCCTTCAGGATCCCTTCCTCCACGACGACATCGGCGACGTACGTATGCAGAATCAGCTTGACGCCTGCCTCGGTGCACATTTCGTCGATGACGACCTTGAGCGCCTCGGCGTCGAATCGCACGCCCCAGTCCTGCAACGCCTCTTCCCACGAGGCAGAGCCGTTGATGATGTGCATCCTCTCGGTGATCTCGCGCAGGATGCCCTCGACGATCGGCCGGTGGCTGCGCGAGGCCGTATGGCCAAGGATGGGCGCCACAAGCCCCGCCGTCGCCAATCCCCCCATGAACCCGTATCGCTCGATCAGCACCGTGCTAGCGCCGCGACGCGCTGCGGCGATGGCCGCCGCGAACCCCCCAGGCCCGCCGCCGCTGACGACCACGTCCGCCTCTGCTACCACCGGTACGCTCTTGGCTGGCTCGGAGATAGCCCGCATCATCTATCCACCTTTCATTGATTGGATGCCCAGGATTAGCCCTTGATTCCGGAGAACGTGACGCCTTGGATGATATACTTCTGGCCCAGAGCAAACACCAACAACACTGGGATGATCATCAAGACGGAGAACGCCATCTGAAAGTGTGTTGTCGTCTCACCCTCGAAGCCCTTTAGCGCGTTGAGGCCTAGCGCCAGGGTCCACTTGTTCTTATCCCCACCCAGGTAGATGAGCGGGCTCATGAAGTCGTTCCAAGCCCACTGGAAGCAAAAGATCGAGACGGTGGCCAGCACAGGCTTGGATATAGGCAACACGACCCGTCGCCAAATGCCGAAATGGCTGCAACCATCGATCCGTGCCGCGTCAAAGAGATCCTTCGGCAGTCCACGAAAGAACTGTCGCATCAGGAAAATGTAAAACGGATTATGCGCGAGAAACCGAGGGATGACCAGCGGGTAGAACGTGTTCACCAGCCCGAGTCGGTCCCACATGATAAAGAATGGCACCAGCGTGACGACGCCGGGCAGCATCATGGTGCTCAGGAGCAGCACGAACATGACGTCACGCCCCGGAAAATCGATGCAGGCAAACCCGTAGGCTACGAGCGAGCACATGAGGAGGGCCCCCACCTCAGCCGCCAGCACCAACGTCATGGTGTTGGCGAACTGTTGCACCACGTCCATGCGGTTGAACAGCTCGGGATAGTTGCCCCACGCGATGGGATCCGGCATCAGCTCGATCCGTGTCACCACGAGCTGGTCCACTGTCTTGAGCGACGTCGACACAGTCCACAGCAACGGGAACAGCATGGCCACGGATCCTACGCCAGCCATAAGATAGATGAAGGCATGGCCCACGGACTGAGTTCGCTTGGCAGATAGGGTCATCGCGTCTTTCTCCGAATTCCTCCAAGATCCCGCATGCCGCTCAGTGTGCTCACCACACAGAGCCTATCATGTCCCGCCATAGTACACCCACCGGCCAGACGTCCTGTTCACGAACAGGGTGAGAGCCAGGATCACGAAAAATAGCAGAACGGCCAAAGACGATGAATAACCCATGCGGAAGTATCGAAAAGCATTGTTGTAGAGATGCAGCATGTAAAAG
>CAYOBT010000496.1:0-2355 GCA_964402205.1 uncultured Anaerolineales bacterium | reverse complement strand
CCTTGAGGCGATCCGGGTCGATGCCCGTGAGGGCCTCCACCAGGGTGGACTTGCCGTGGTCCACGTGGCCGGCCGTGCCGAGGACGAACACGGGCTAGCCTTCCTTCCGCCCCAGGAGTACGTCCACGTCGTCGCGAGCGGAGCTAGTGGCCCGCGCCTGGCGATCGAGAACCTCGCTCATGGCGTCTCGTACGCGCTCGGCATGGCGATCCAGGGCCTCGCGCAACGCACGGATCTCCGTCGCCAGATCCTCGTCCGCCTTGACGTCGACGACGCGGCTGGCTTCGAGCTCTCCCAGGCGCCGCTCCAAAGCATCGTCGGCCGTCAGCAACTCGTCGCGGGCAAACTCCCACTGCCGCACAGCCTTGGCCAAGGTGCGCTCGACCTCCTGGCGGAACTCGGCGGCCTCGCGGCGGAGCTGGTCCTCTGCCAGGCGCTGCACCTGGCGGAGCTGATCCTGCTGCTGGCTCACCTGCTGCGAGAGCTCTTGCACCTCGCGAAGCGTGCGCCGACTGCGCTCGAACTGGTCCGAGAAAAAGCGTAGCTGCTCGGCCCAGGTCTCTTGCTGCTGACCGTACGCGTCCAGCTTGCGTCCCCACTCCGTCATGGCCTTGCCGCGCTCGACTTCGGCGCGGCGGAAGGCCTCCGCCTGCTGGGCTTGCGCTTCCGTCAGCTCGTCACGGAGCTGGTGGATGACCTGCGTCTCATCCTCTAGCTTGGCCACATCGTCCTTGATGAGCGCGATCTGGGCCCCGTAGCCATCTTGCTGCTGCCTCAGACCCTTGAGCGCCTCCTCGACTTTGCCCAGGCGCTCCTCAGCGTGCCCGATCTCGACGCGAAGCCCCGCGATGCGCTCGTTCTGCTGCGTGACGTGGCGCTCGGTCTCCGAAGCCTCCTCGCGCAAGCGCATGGCAGCCTCGCGGACCTGGGGGATCTCTTCGCGGACGGCCGCCACGGCGTCGCCGAGCTTGGCTTGCTGCTCGAGCTGATCGCGGATCTCGTGCAAGAGACGCGATTGGTGCTCGCGCTCGGAGCGATGCTGTTGCTCCATCGCGGCCTCGCGGCGACGCTGCTCAACCTTGGATTCCTCCAACCAACCCATCATCTGCGTCTGGGTGGTCTGCATCGCCTCGTGGACCTCGGGCATCTGGACAAGCTGAGCTTGCAGGCGCACTAGCCGCTCCTCGAGCTGACTGATGCGCTCGGACTGATCGGCCAGAGCCAGCACCTGCTTGTCCACGGCCTCGGTCAGCTCGGTCATACGGGTCTTTTCGCGACGCACTTCGCGATCCAGCCAGGCGATACTGGCGTCGCCGCTCGGCTCGGTGGCCATCTGACGCTCCACGCTCTCACCTCTTGCGCTATCCGACATGGCTATCCTATCTCCATGGGCCCAGGACGCGATGGCCTAGGCTACGGCTCGATAATGACGACGGTGCCTACATCAGCCCAGTTGTAGAGCCACTCGGCGTCCTCGACCCCCACCACGATGCAGCCAAAGGAGCAACGCGTGCCCAGAGCCTGCGTCCAAAGGCGTGCCCCGCTGGAAAGGAAGGGCAACGCGTGGAACCCGTTCTGCAACTGATTGTTCTCGTCCACATAGTAGATGCCAAGCCAGTGCGGCATGTCCAAGTCCCACTGCGAGGCATAGGCCATGGGGTCCTTGTTCTGGACCTTGTAGCGGCCAGGCAACGTCGGCGCCGAAGCGCGGCCGTGGCATACGACCATGGTGCGGACCGGCTGGTGGTTCTCGTACACGGTCACGAGGAAATCCGAGAGATCCAGCTCGATGCGACGTGGCGGGAAGATGGCGTCATTCACCCGCACCAGGAGGTCATCGGCCTCGGGGTAGGCATCGCCGCTCATCTCGATGGCACGCTCGGCATAGGCCTGGGCGCGATCATAGACGCCATCCTCAAAGCCCGTCTCGGACGCGATGGCCTCCTCCAACACGCGCTCGCCCTCGTGATAGTAGGCCTCGGCGAGCATCATGCGCGTGTCGCGAAAGTCGGGCGAGAGCTTTTCCACCACGCGCAATGCCGAGACCACGCCCGTCCAGTCGCGGGCGCCAAAGGCTTGCAGGCCCTGCAGGTAGAGATCGACGGCACGGCGGGTATCCTGGAGCTGGGCGCTGCCCGCGTCCAGGCGCACGGCCCAGTTGAGGGCGCGGTTGGCGTCCTCGGGCGAGCCGGTGTCGAGGTACTCGAGCCCCAGCCGCCGGTAGGCCTCGGCCAGCTCCTTGCGGGCGGTCTCGTCGGGGCATCCGAGCTCGTGCAACTGGCCCAGCAGGTTCTCGACGGCCGTCCACTCGCCTTGCGTCCAGACGCCCTCCATCTGCTCCCACTGGGCGCTCCA
>CAYOBT010000495.1:0-2355 GCA_964402205.1 uncultured Anaerolineales bacterium | reverse complement strand
CGAGGCTGCCGGGCAGGTCGACGGTTGGATCCGCTCCGTGTTGGTCGACGGGGGCCTCCGTTAGGCGATTCCGGATGATTGCTCAGCTTGGCCCGTCGCCGTCGGTCAGATACGGAATCGTCTGAGGGCCCTCGGGCAGCACACACACGCTGGCTTCTGGCCCGTAGCGCTGCATCAGCGTCTCTAGCGTGTTCTCAACGCTGCGACACGGCACACACAGCATGCCGGTGAGTTGCTCATCGGAGAGATAGTCGCTATAAACGTGTACCTCCGCCGCGTGAAGCAGCACGCCCGCGTGCACCTGCGCCTGCCACTGGTCGTGGGCTTGGAAACCTGGTTGGCGCAGCAAGTCCAAAATCCCCTCCGCCGACCCCGCGCGGTGCACGATCTCCTCGTACTCGCCGTGATCGGGAATGCCGTCCTTGCACTCGGCGACATAGATCATGGCGCCGCCGCGCTTGAGGACAGGAAGCGCGGCCCGCATCCCCTTGCCGCCCTGGTAGAGGTTCAGGTCCAGGGGATAGCCGCTGTTTGTGGTGACGACAATGTCGTAGAGCTTGCCGACAGGCACCATGGCGCTCTCCCGAACGGCTTGAACGCCGGCCGCGTGGGCGGCCTCCATCTCGCCGGCAAAGACCCCCGTGATCTCACGCTTGCGGTTGACGCTGACGTTCAGGACAAAACGGGGCCGCGCCATGCGTGCAGCCTCGCGGACCTCCTCCCACATCGGGTTCCCCTCATTGTAGCCATAGGTTGCGCGAGGATGGGCCAGCATCTTGTAGCCATGGTTCTGCATGATGGTATCGAATCCCGCAATGCCCGGCAGCACGGCCTTGGGACCGCCGCTGAATCCTGCAAAGAGGTGCGGCTCGATGAGCCCCGTGACGATGCGGATATCCGCCTCGCAGTAGGCGCGGTTGATCAGGATAAGGTGTCCAAAGCTGCTGGTGCCTACCTCGACCAAGTTCTCCTTGTCCCAAGCGTCGTGTTGGAGGATGGGATAGCGGCGTGCGACGTCGGGTCCCAGGATCTCGTCGAGCTCACCAGGCGTGTTGCCCCGGTGGGTACCTAGCGCGTTGATCAACAGGATCTGCTTATCAGGCACGTGGGCTAGCTCAGACAGGAGATGGGGCAGCACACGGGCGGTTGGCATGGGCCGCGTCAGGTCGCTGAACACGATGGCGACCCGGTCGCTGGCCGAGACGATGTCTCGGAGTGGGGGGGAACCGATCGGCTCTTCCAAGGCGTCGCGCACGGCTGCAGCCTCGTCGGCGAGGCCAGGATTCTGTTTGGGGATCAGGACGGTGGACTCCTCGGGAATCTCTACCGGTAGCCCGTTTCGCCCATATGCGAGCGTGACCCTCATGGGTTCTCCTTTGCTGGAACGACTTGGGCGGTATGGTACTGAGTGCTGACGCAGCGGGCAAACCGCGGGTCGGTTTGACGGCTAGGGAGCGTCATGTTAGCATCGCACGCCAACTCGGGGGAGATGCGGGAGGACATGGTGGCAGAGACAGAGAGGGCCGCCGCGCTAGAGGTCATCAGGCGGCACCAACGGCACAACTTTTTGGTGAACGTGCTCGACCTGACGTTCTATGATTTGGCGCTCAGCTTTATCTTTGGATCGACCGTCCTTTCTCTCTATACGAGCTACCTAACTTCGTCTGCTTTTATGATCGGGCTAGTGCCTGCGATCCAGAACGTGGGCTACTTTATTCCGCAACTGCTTCTAGCGCAGCGCGCCGAAACGTTGCCAAGGAAGAAGCCGTTTATCATGCGCATTAGCGTGATGGAGCGGTTGCCATACCTTGCTGTGGCCGTTCTGATCCTGCTCTGGCCGGGGGCTCCTAGCTGGCTGTCGTATCTCGTGCTGCTGATGTCGCTTGGGACGGCTACCCTCAGCGGGGGACTGGCCAGTCCGGCCTGGCAGGCCATGATTGCCAAGGTCGTTCCTGCCTCGAGGCGAGGGTTGCTCTTTAGCCTAGGTCGAGCCCTGGGCGGTGGCTTGGGGCTGCTGGGGGCACTACTGTCGCGCCGCATCCTAGCCGACTATGCCTATCCCATCTCGTTCGGCCTGTGCTTCCTTCTAGCTTTTGGGGCACAGGCCTGCTCCTGGTGCTGCCTGGCGATGAATCGCGAGCCTTCCATGCCCGTTACACGTGAGGCAGTAGCCCCTCGCGCGTACTTGAGCCGTCTGCCGTCTCTGCTTCGGGGTGATCGGAACCTCCGATGGTATCTCGTGGCACGTATCCTCACGATCCTCGGCGGGATGACGGGCGCCTTCTATGTCATCTATGCCAAGCGAACGTTTTCTGTGGGGGATGCCTTTGCGGGCGAGCTGACCATGGCAGCCTT
>CAYOBT010000494.1:0-2360 GCA_964402205.1 uncultured Anaerolineales bacterium | reverse complement strand
TGCCACAGATCAGGATGCTCAGCGTGCTATCGATCATCGGATCGCTGCAGAACTTTGGGCTGCAACTGCTCACAACCCAGGGAGGACCTGCCAAGGCTACCACGACCCCAGCTTGGGAGATGTACATCCAGGGGATCCAAGCCAGTCGGTGGGGCTATGCAGCCGCCCTGGCCGCGATGCTATTCGTGGTGATCATGGGCCTCACAGTGCTGAACATGCGGGTCATTGGGGGATCGGCAGTGGAGCGCTAGTGATCCGGAGCAGCCATCAAGCCAGAAGGAGGCATGTAACGTATGGCAACTGACTTGGCAGCTCGCCTGCCCGACGCTCGTGGGCGCAGGAGACGGAGGGACTGGGCGCAGGCGACGGTGATCAGCATCGGGCTGGGTCTGATCCTGTTCGTGACGTTCGTGCCCGTGCTGCTGATGCTGTTCATGTCGGTGCGCTCGCGCGGGCAGATCCTGACCAGCCTCTGGTCACTGCCCAATCCGGTGCTGTGGACAAACTATGTCCGTGGCTGGCAAGGCATTGAGCCGTTCATCGTCAACAGTATCCTCTATTGCACGGCGGCCATCATCCCGATCGTCTTGTTCACGAGCCTCACGGGCTTTGCCATGGGGACCATGCGGATACCCGGCAAGGAGGTCCTGTTCTACGCCATCCTGGCCCTGATGATGATCCCCGGGATTCTGACCTTGTTCCCACGCATGTCGCTGATCTACCAGTTCAACCTGGTGAACACGCCCTGGGCATTGGTGCTGCCATGGGCAGCCGGCGGCCAGGTCTTGGGCGTGTTCCTGATGCGAACGGCGTTTGAGGGCGTACACATCGAAATCCGCGAGGCCGCCTACGTGGATGGCGCTACGCACTTTCAGCAGTATGCCCAGGTTTGCCTCCCGTTGGTGTGGCCGATGGCCGTCACGCTGGCCATCATGAACTTTGTTGCGCTCTATAATGACCTCGTCTGGCCATTGATCGTGATGCAAGAGCGCGCGAAACAGGTTGTGGCCGTCGGACTCCTTGACTTCACAGCCTATGTGGGCACGTCGGACCTTGGCCCGCAGATGGCCGGCTACGCCATCGCGTCGCTGCCTCTGCTGCTGGTCTTCCTCTTTGGCATGCGCTACTATATTGCGGGCATCTCGAGTGGCGCCGTCAAGATGTGATGGTGGCAGCGTAGGCCCAGGCTGCGGACTCGCGAACGAATGGAAAGGATGGCCACTAGATGGTATCAGCGAGCATGGGCGCGGAACCGCGGGACATTCGTGTGCTCCCTGGCAAGTGGCGCCCGCACTATTCCTATGAGCACATCGCTTGGATCAGCGCTCCTTGGGTTAGCCAGGACTATCTGTGGCTGGACTTTCCCGAGGGCGTGTTTACGGATCAAGGAACTCTGTATCTAAGCCACGTCAATCCGTCCTTCCCCAAGCTATTCGACGATCCTCCCGCTGTTCCATGGCAGCCTGTAGGCAAGGCGATCCAGTACGAGCGGGCCTTCCCGAGCGGCGTGGTGATGCGTGGCAGGATCGTGCGTGATTCGGAGACTACCGTCGCCATGGAGCTCTCGCTCAGCAACGGCTCGCAACGCCCCATGACCGGTATCACGCTGCAGACGTGCCTGTTCCTCCGCGCTGCTGCCGAGTTCAACCGCCTCACGCTTGAGAACAAGTACGTGCACATCCCTAGACGCGGCTGGTTGCCCTACACGCTGGCTACCATGCAAGCGCGCGCAGAGGGAAGCTGCAAGCTTGGCTGGCGTGGCGGTCGCCCCCTGGCTGATCTGCCTCTGATCGCCTGCCTATCGTCACAGGCGCCTCGCTTGGTCGCGATGACCTGGGATGACGACACGCTATCGCTGGTGGGCAATCCCCATCATCCGTGCATGCACGCCGACCCGTGCTTCCCTGACCTGGCGCCCGGCCAAGAACACACCATCCGTGGACATCTGCTTTTCCACGAAGGCGATCTCGCTTCGTTTGAGCAGGATTGCCTGTAGAAGCATGATCGCTTCGGAGGCATTGCCGCGATCGGGATAGGTGCCTTTCCCGTGGCAACCTAGTTCGCGGCAACCAAGGCGGACGTCGTGTGCCGCCTTGCGTGCATGTCACCGTAGGCCAATAGGAGCAGCGCCATGCAAACCGACGCCATCGTCTTCACGGAGGTCGGGCAGGTAGCGTTGCAGCAACTCAATATGCCAGACCCTGCTCCAGGCCAGGTCCAGGTGCGTACGCTGTTCTCAACGATCAGCAACGGCACTGAGGGATGGATTCTTGCGGACCGATTCACCTGGGGCAAGACACCCTATCCCTGCGTGCCCGGTTACCAGCGGGTGGGTGTGATCGAGAGCCTTGGCCCGCAGG
>CAYOBT010000493.1:0-2362 GCA_964402205.1 uncultured Anaerolineales bacterium | reverse complement strand
GCTCGGGCCGATCGCCGAGATCAGCGCCACGACGGGGATCCAGATCGGCGAGAGGGTGATCACCAGCCAGCCCAAATATGGCGAGCGCATTACTGTGGAGACGCCCGATCACGTGACTGGCACGTTCCGGTTCGCTACGGGTGCTATCGGGACCATCATCACGACGTTCGCCGTGTGGCGGTCATCGCTGCCGCGTATCGAGGTGTATGGCACCGAGGGCAGCCTTTCGGTGCCTGACCCCAACTCGCTCGGTGGGCCGGTGCAACTGGCACGTGCTGGCGAGTCCGAGTGGGCGGAGGTGCCTCTCAGCCACGGGCACGCTGACGGGCGGGTTTACTGGGGGATCGGTGTGGCGGACATGGCTCACGCCATCGCCGCGGGAAGGCCGCACCGCATTACCGGTGCCCAGGGCTACCACGTGCTGGAGTGCATGCGGGCGTTCTTGGATGCATCCGAAAGCGGAGAGACCCAAGCCATCAAGAGCTCTTTTGAGAGACCGGCTCCATTACCCGAGGGATTGCCAGCGGAAGCTCTCGATTAGCAGCCCCCGCCTGAGAGAAGAGGGAGGCCAACAGGGCCTCCCTCTTGGCCTGGACTAGTAGCGGTCTGCGGCGTAGGTGTACGCGAAGCCCTTTGGGAGGATGGTTTGAAGGATAGGGATGGCGCCTGGATCCGCGTGAGCTTCGGACTCGAATAGGATGTCCTCAATACCGCGGTAGCCCAGCACGAGCTGCGCGAGTGCCCATTGGGGCAGGTGCACACGCAGACTCGCCTTGCCCGACCCGAAGGCGAGATGTGTCTGCCCCAGATCGGTGTCGAATGTCAGAGTCCCCGCCCATGCCAGGCTGGCCTCAGAGGCGCGCCGTTGCAGCAGTGGGGCTAGCTCCTCGATGAGCGCGTCTTGGTCGATGACCCGCGCCATGCCGTGAGCGTTGCGCGCGTACGAAAGCTCTAGCGCGTAGCCGTACCGTTGGCAGTAGGTCAGAAACGGATCGTCCGGTGGGGCCATGATGGTGAGCTTTTCCAGGCGGCGCTCCCAGGCGATTCGGCCGATCTCTGCCAGGATGGTGCTCCAGACGGATCCGTCGCGGTAGCCGATCTCGCCGATGGTGCAGCTCGAGACATCCAGTGTGTACATCGCATAGCCGGCCACGTCGCCATCCTGCTCGACCACAAATGTGGCAAAGCGGCTTGTCCAGCCGGGGCCACGCTTGAAGCCTGGCCAGTCTTCTGGGCGCACCACCGTGCCCGTGCGCGTGGCGTTAGCCTTGGCGTACAAGGCTGCAACGGCCGTCGCGTCCTCCGGCGTCATCGGGCGGACTGGCAAACGTGCTGCGGCTAGCTCGGCATCGCGCGTCTTGATGGCGGCGCGGGATTCTGGAAGCGCAGGGGCAAAGCCCCAACGCGCGTAAAAGTCAGGGATGCCATAGAGCGCGGAAAGATGGTACCCATTGTCTTGCATGAATGTGATGCTAGCATCGAGCACCCGTCGGGCGTATCCCTTCATCCGGTGCTCTGGTGGGGTGCCTACCCCTCCAATGCCGCCAAGACGGATGACGCGATCCTCGATGCGGATGTCGCGATCATACACGCCGAGGCCGCTCAGCGTCTTGTCGTCCTCGCAGAGTTCGAGCCTTGTGCCTTCGTCCATGGGTGTCTGGCGGATCTGCACGGGTGTCCTCCTGTGAGATGGATGGCGTGGCCAATCATTGACACCTCTCCCCGAGGCGGTATAATCCGGCCGCGGAGGGAGACAGAGCATACCATTGAATCAGCGCAAGGACCAGACTAGACCCCCGGTCATCGAGAACCCTACGGTGTCCAAAGAGGACATCGAGTTCCAGCACCCGAGTGAGCGCGAGTTCGCACGTGTGTTGGACTATTACGGGATCGCCTGGCAATATGAGCCCCTGACCTTCCCCACCGACTGGGATGATGAGGGCAACCTGCTCGAAGCCTTTTCGCCCGATTTCTATCTTGTGGAGCAGGATCTGTATGTAGAGCTGACCACCCTCAGGCAGAAGCTGACGCGGCTCAAGCGCCGCAAGTTGCGTCGCCTGAGGGGGCTCTATCCCGAGGTGCGCGTGCAGCTCTGGAACCGCAAGGACTTTCGCCGGCTACTCGAGCGTCTGGGCATTGAGGAGCTTGGCGAAGAGCTCATTGGCCAGAATGCAAAGGAATCGTAGCATGGATACCCAGGCCATGCGCCTTGACAGCCATCTTGACAGAGTCGTGCTGACCGAAGAGGAGATTAGCGCGCGCATCGCCGCCATTGGCAGCGAGATCTCCGACGACTATGCCGGGCGCGATCCCCTCCTCGTTGGCGTACTCAATGGCGTGGTGATGTTCATGGCGGATCTCT
>CAYOBT010000492.1:0-2381 GCA_964402205.1 uncultured Anaerolineales bacterium | reverse complement strand
CGCCCTCGCCCCGTCGATAGGTGCGCAGCACCCCATTGGCGGAAAAGCCGCGGTCCAGCGATGCCATCATCTCTTGCAGGACGGGCAATGAGAGGGGGTCCAACCAGGCCGGGGGCTCCTCGGGCGTCCATAGGTCGCCTGGCTTGGCCCACGCAGCCTCGGGGGGATCCCACCAGACCAACTCGAACGGGCCGCTACCGCGACGTACCACGCAAAAGGCGGCATCGGCGCCGGCACCCACCAGCGCACGGTAGCGCGCCGATAGAAAGACACCCGGCCCCAATGCTTTCAGTTGTCGGAAGAACCTGCGTATGCGACCCAGAAACGCGCGGATGGAAGCATGCGTCATGCAACTCTCCCAGAAAAGCGGCAAAGGCGTCTTTATGACGTAGAGATAGCGTTAATGTCGATGGTGAAGGATGCAGCACCACGCCAACCGCATGCATCACGATTATAAGGATAACGATTCCATAAATCAAGAGCGTTTTCTATCAAGAGTGCGTCAACTCTACCTCAAGCGACACGCGCACCGTGCAATCTCCTCGGGGCGCCGACGCATCCAGTGCACATGCGTGGCGCGCCGACTCTGCGTCGACGCCCCTTGCCTTGGCGGCTTGGCCTAGGCCTCGGCCGCTGCCTTCACGAGGTCCATGAAATCGCGATGCGAGAATGCCTTGAGCGTGGTGGTCCGATACGAGCCGTTGGCGCCAAAGCGCAGCGCCAGGGTCACGGCGACCTCGTCGGACGGCAGCTCATAGATGGCGACGAAATCATAGGGCCCCATGACGCCATAGCAGCCGAGCACCTTGCCGCCGGCCTCCTCGATGGCCGCGTGGACCATCTCGATGCCCTCGGGCATGCCCTTAAGGTTCGCGATGCCTTGCTGGGTCAGGTTGATCAGCACCACATAGGTTCCCACCATGTCACCTCCAGTCGTCGGCGCGCCACGCGCGATGATGGCTCCGATGGATGACGTGAAACGGTCAAGCCGCTGGCGGGATGAGGAAGAATGGAGCTTGGACGAGGTAGGATGTCCGAGCAGATCCATCATAGCCCAGGGGCCACGGTGGGTCAATGGCTTGCGGGAACGGGGCGTGTCCCGCTGTCGCGGGACGGGCCGCGGCGTGGCTTCTGCCTTGTCGGCGGCAGATCTGTGGGCTAGAATCGGGGGCGTGGACGCGCGTCAATGTCGCGTAAACACAGGAGGTACCATGGGCAAGCGACGGATGGGCCGACGAGCCTTTTTGCGCGGGATCGGCACCGCCGGCGTGGCCGCTGCAGCCGGGGCCAGCGCCGCCGGCTGCGATGCCGTCCAACGCCTGACGGGCTTGGGGCGCGTGCCCCGCCGCGAGCTGGCCAACTTGGGCGACAAGCTCTCGGTGGTGGGGTTCGGCGGCATCGTCGTCATGGACGAGACCCAAGAGGACGCCAATGCCTGGGTGGCGCAGGCCGTCGAGCGGGGCGTCAACTATTTCGACGTGGCCCCCGCCTATGGCAACGCCGAAGAGCGCCTGGGCCCCGCCTTGGAACCGTACCGACACGAGGCGTTCCTGGCCTGCAAGACCGCCCAACGCTACCGCCAGGCCGCCTGGGACGAGCTGCAGCGCTCGCTGGAGCGGCTCCGCACCGACTACCTGGACCTCTACCAGTTCCACGCCGTCACCACGCTGGCCGACGTGGACCGCATCACGGGCAAGGGCGGCGCCCTGGAGGCGTTCCTGGAGGCTCGCGACGCGGGGCTGATCCGCTACATCGGCTTTTCTGCCCACAACGAGGTGGCCGCGCTGGAGCTGATGGACCGCGTCCCGTTCGACACCATCCTCTACCCGCTGCAATGGGCTTGCTGGTATCGCGGAAGGTTCGGGCAGCAGGTCCTGGCCAAGGCCCGCGAGCAGGGGTTGGGCATCCTGGCGCTCAAGGCGCTGGCTCGCGGCCAAAAGACCGCCGACAGCGCCCAACGCTTTCCCAAGTGCTGGTACGAGCCGGTGGCCACGCCCGAGGAAGCCGCCTTGGGACTCCGCTGGACCCTGGCGTTGGAGGGGGTCACGTCGGCGGTGTCGCCGAGCCACGCCGAGCTGCTCTTTTGGGCCTGCGACGCTGCTGGGGACGATCTGTCGCCTCTGACGGAAGAGGAGGTGGCCGCGCTCCAGGCCGAGGCGGAGCGGGTGAATCCGCTGTTCACGGCGGTGTAGGGAAAGCAGGCCCCGCGGCGGGGGCACGGCGCCATCTCAACCACCCCCACACCTGTCTCCCCTCCCCCACGGTATCCGTGCGAGAGGGGACCGGAGCCCAGGGCAGGGCACCTTCCAGAGGGCGAACACTCGACCGCGGACGGTCGAGATTCGCCCCTACCGGCGCCGGTCTGTGCGGCGCGGGGGTTG
>CAYOBT010000491.1:0-2387 GCA_964402205.1 uncultured Anaerolineales bacterium | reverse complement strand
TCGTGCCAGGTCTGCTGCATCGAGCGGCAATGCTGCAACTCGGGCCAGACCACCTCGCGCCACAACCGCTCCGTCTCGCGAAAGGTGCGCAATCGCGCTTGCGGCTGCTCGCGCTCGTAAGCCTCCAGCAGCCCCCGCCCGGCCGCACCGAGCCAGCGCCCCTCGTCGGCCACCATGCGCTCGCCCACGCGGCGGTCGCTCTGGAGCACATCGGTGCCCATGGCAAACGGGTGCTCGTCCACCTGATCCCGCGGAATGCGGCTGAGGTCCGTGCACTCGGGCATCAGCGCCGAGAGCAGCGACGTCTCGACCCTCCCCGCGTGATCGCCGCCCGACTGGCCATCGCCGTCGAACCCCGGCGTGTTGGCCTCAAAGTCGGGCAGCGCCCGCAGCCGCACGCCCACATAGGGCTGCACCAGGTCCACCATGTCGTTGAGATCCTCCCAGTTGGGGCCATAGTGCCCCGTCACCAGCAGCGCCCCGTGGAATCCCAACGCGTCCACTTGGCGAATCTGATAGAGGATGCTCTTGAAGTGATGCCACGGCGGCACGCAGGTCAACCACGAGCGCTCGGGCTCGCCCACCCAGTCGTGCGCCCACACCGCATAGCCGCCGATCTCGTGGATGTGCCACATGTCCGCGGGCGCCACGATGCCGCCATGCGCCTGCGCCGCTCGGACGCAGATGGCGTGCGCCTTGAGCCCGTCCAGCCCCAACGCGTTCTGCGGGCCATGGGGCTCGCACAGCCCGTACGCCAGATAGACCAGCGGGCACGCGGCAAAGGCGGCCTCCAGCTCGTCGGGGAACATGCGATCCCAGCGCACCTCGCGCCGCGAAACGTCCGATGTCGCCATGATGCCCCCTACCACTTGAGCCCAGGAATGGCCGCCGGCGTCTCGCCCGTTCCCACCGTCCCGCCCACCTCGAAATCACCCACATAGGCGCGCAGCACCTCGTCCAGCTCGCGCGCGACCTCGGGGTGCGCATCGATGACGTTGACCAGCTCCTCAGGATCAGCCTCGCGGTCATACAGCTCGGGCGGGCGCGGGTTCTTCAGCTCGACCCACGGCGTGTGATAGGCCCAGCGTTCGTTGCGGACGCAGGCATACCAGCCAAAGGCCGACACCGCGTACTCGTGGAGGCCGCCCTGCCGCTCGCCCGTCACCATCGGCCAAAAGTCCGCGCCGTTGCACCTATCGGGGACCGCCTCGCCCATCAGCCCCAGAAGCGTCGGCATCAGATCCTGGTGCTGCACGAACCCCTCCACCACCCTGCCCGCATAGCTCGAATCGGGATGCCGCACGATCAGCGGGCAGCGCGATACCTGGATGCGCACCCGGTCCGCGCCCTTGTGGATCTCGCCCTGCTCGCCCATCATGCAGCCGTGATCCGACGTGAACACGACGATCGTGTCCTCCAGCAAGCCCTGCTCGCGCACGGTAGCCATGAGCCTGCCCATCCAGCGGTCGATGAGCGTGCACTCGCCCGCATAGTGTGCCTTGATGCGCCGCACCTCGTCGGGCGTGTGACGATCGGCAAAGGGCTGCGCAAAGATCACCTCGGGCCCACCATAGCCCGGCATATAGGCATCGGCCAGCTCCTTGGGGGCGTCCCACGGCTCGTGCGGGTCGAACGACTCGATCCAGAGCATCCACGGCTGCTTGTGGCCATAGTCCTGGAGCCACTGCGAGGCCGCACCCAGCACCTGCGCGCCATAGTGATCGGCCTCGACCTGCCACCAACTGCGGTTGTTCAGGTACTGCGCCGCCATCCGCCGCCGCGGATCCTTCTCGTCATAGCGCGCCTCGGCATAGCCCGATAGATCCACGTCCGCGTCGGGCGTCGGCACCAGCGGGTCCTGCTCCTGCCCACGAATCCACTGCCACGAGTGGAACCCTCGATGAAAGTTCTTGCCCGGCTTGAACTGATGGTACACGTCCGAGATCAGGCCCGTGCAATAGCCGCGATCGCGCAGCCACTCGGCCATGGTGACATCCTCGTCGAACAGCGGATGCCAGCCAGGGAGCTGCACCATGTCGCTCTTTTGCGGATAGTAACGGAAAGGAAAGCAGCGCCTCCCTGTATAGAACACGCGGCGCACCGGCAACGTGGGCAGCGCCTCGGCATAGAAATCCCTGAACAGCGCACCCTCAGACGCCAGCTGGTCCAGGTTGGGCGTCTGGATCCACGTGTTGCCATCGGACCCCAGGTAGTCCGCGCGAAACGTATCGGCCACCACCACCAGCAAGTTCATGACACGCTCCTCTCTCGGGCACACACCGTCATGAGGCCATCCTAATCCGAGGCACGCTGGCTGTAAAGGCCACGACACGCCTTTGGCAAGGGTTCTACGGTTGCCGAATCCACCTCGCTGCGCTATACTCTCC
>CAYOBT010000490.1:0-2402 GCA_964402205.1 uncultured Anaerolineales bacterium | reverse complement strand
GGGCAAGATGGATGAGGAACCGCTCAAGCCGGAAAAGACAGAGGAACAGCTGCGGCTCGAGTTCGCGCGAGACTATAATACCCCGCGCAAGGTATCGCTCTACACGGCATTCCAGGTCATGCGCCGTGACGGCTATCGCTGCTACTACTGCAGCAAGGACCTGCGGAATCTGCCCACCGATCACGTCCACATCGACCACTTTATCCCTCGCAAGGAGGGCGGCAGTAACGATCTCGACAATCTCGTAGTCTCCTGCAAGGAGTGCAACCTGCAAAAGAGCGACCGCGTGCCTTCCCTGGACGACTTTACCGCATTCCAAGAGTACATCGAACGAAAGAAAGCGGAACAGGAAGGATTCGTGTGCGATGTCTGTGGCTTCATAGCGGCCAATCAGAACGGGCTCAACGCACATCAGCGAAAGCACAAGCGGGACAACGGGCACAAGAAGGAACTGCAAGTCGCGGCCAGCAGGAGCGAATCGTGAACAGGCAGCAATACCGCACCACAGCGGTATCAGCCCGGCCAGAGCACGTGACCGCGCGTGCCCCGCAGCACGAGGCCGACGTGCGCGTGCCGCTTGAGCAAGCGCTGATGGCCGCAGGCGCCGTCGCCCTCTGCGTGGGCGTGCTGCTGTACATCGTCGGCGTGCCCATCGTCACCAAAGCAGACGGCTCGCTGTGGAGCCTGCTCGGGTTCAGCGCCAAGATCGCGATCGTGGTATTCGTCGTGGCGGCCGCGGTCCTGATCGTGTGGTACGTGCTCGAGCAGTGGCTCGCGCGGTCGCGCCAGCTCAAGGATCCACGGCCCAAGCCAGACAAAGAGCGTCGCGGTCAGGACCCGCCCAAGCCGATCGCCTTCCAGGCCCAGGCGCGCACAGAGACCGGGCGCCTGCAGCTGGGCATGTTCGAGATCGACTGCCCTGCAGCTGGGGAGCAGTGGCTCGCGCGTTGGTTCTGGCGCGTGGCCAGGCAGAACGGCACCGGCTTCTCCGTGCACGTTGCGGACAAGTACCATATCACCCGGGAGGAATGCGGCGCCATCCAGCAGGCATTCATCCAGGGCAAGTGCGCGTCAGCGGTCTACCGCACCGATGGTCAGCTCGCGCGCGTCGACCTGAACGCGGACGGCCTGCAGGCGCTGTGGGAGTTCGTCTGGCGCCACTTTCCCCATGCCAAACCGAGGGAGGCCAAGCGTGTATAGCATCGACCAGCTGCTGCTCGTTGCGCTCGTCGCATTCGGCTGCGGGATCGGGCTCGCCATCCTGGTCTGTAACCAGGACTGCAGGCTTTGTCGGCGTCGCGAGGACCGGGAACCGCTCGAGGAGGACGATCCGCGCCCTCCCCTCCCCTGAGCGGCTGTGCAAGGCGCGTGAACCGTGTGCGCTACACACCCACACACCCACACACAGGAGGATTTGTGCCGCTTACATTCCCAGATCCCGCAAGAGAGGCAACACACGAGGCGATTACCCATCCGCGCATTGGAGACCGTTACACAGAGATGTTCGCCTTCTGGCTCTATGTGATCGATGTGACCGGGACACACGTCACGACATTGGAGGCCAACGGTCCCTGTGTGCTACCGGAAGATGGCACGTTGCGCGTGCAGACGCGAACCGAGTTTGCCAAGCGGCTGTCTTATGGGACGATCCCCGACTATTGGGTACGATTGGTGGATCGAGACAACAATGTGACCGGTTGGCTCGAAAGCGCAAGAGCTGAATCCGATGCCTCTTGACATCTATTTTACTGAGGACATAGCCGGCACGCTGGCATCTACGGGCGCCAGTATGTTCGCTACTGCGGCCGCCCACGGCTTTGCCAACATCGAGTATTGCCGCGGTATCTATGACACGCTGCGGGCCCAGGCGCTGGCCTATCGCATCCCCTGGGCCCGGGTCCAATGCGAGCTGCGCAGTGCGCTGGCCGATCGTGGCCTAGATACGCTGCTAGAGAGCGCCGCCCGGGCGCTGGTGGAGGTCTGATGCGGAACTGGACGAATATCGCGCTGCAGATCGTGGAAATGCCGCCGCATCACGGCGACGTCGTGGCCTGCAGCGTCGACGACGAACCACACGAGGCCGACATCGTCGCTGTTGGGCCGTACCTGTGGGAGATCCGGATCCGCATCCACGGCATGGACCTGCACGAGCACTACTCACATGCCGACCTATTCGGCGGGGCTGGCATTACCATGCACGTCAACCGGAATGGCTGGGCCTTCACCGGGATCCGGTAGTGCCTATGATGGCTCTGGCTGCCTTGCCAGGCGCTCCAGCGCCTTGACCACCACCCGGCTCATCTCGTTGCCCGCATAGGCAAAGCCGATCAGCCCGATCGGCGCCATCGTCGCCAGCTGCACGAAAAATCCGGGCGTGATCGACATCGGCAGGCCGAACCCGA
>CAYOBT010000489.1:0-2412 GCA_964402205.1 uncultured Anaerolineales bacterium | reverse complement strand
GGGCCTTGTCTGGCGCGAGTGGGCTGGCTTCCAAGCGCCGATTCAGGCGCTGTCCTTCGATCCAAGGATAGAGGATGGCCAGGGGCCCGTCCGCCAGGTCAAGGTGACCGCTTGGAACTTGCACATGAGAAGACGAGGCATCCGCGAGAAGCTCGGAGACCTCGTCGACGCAGAGCCGCGGATCTAGCCGCGGATCATGTCGCCAAGCGGTCTCGGCACCGTATAGGTGGAGCTCGATCCGCCGGCCGGTCTGCGCGTCCAGGGCGCGATAGACGGTCAGCGAGCCCTCGCTGACGAGCTGCTCCTCTAGCTGGTAGCGGTTCCCGATCTCTTGTCGATCCGCCCCCATCGAATCCTGTCCTCCGCTCGTTTGCTTGGCGCAAGCGTTGAGGCGGTATCAGTATACTCGGGTGAGGCTGAGCGAACAACGCGGCAGTGGGATCTCTAGGAAAGCAAAACCGATCCCAGCTGGTAGGCGATCACGCCACCCACCAGCGAGATCACTGCCAGGAGCAGAAGGTTGAGGAGTGTCCATTTCCACGACGCCGTCTCCTGGCGAATGGCGGCTACGGTGGAAACGCAAGGGATGAAAAGCATCTGCACGACCAGAAAGGCCAGGCCCGCTGCCGGTGAGATCGCGCCCGGTAGCACCTCGCTCAGAGAGGCACCAGCCTCGCCTCCTCCATAGAGGACGCCAAGCACGGCGATCGAGTTCTCCTTGGCCACAAAGCTGGCCAAAAGCGCCACCAACGCGCGCCAACCGAGCCCCATCAGAGCCCCTATGGGTTCGAGCAAGTGGCCGATACTAGCCAGCAGGCTGGTCTCGATCTCTCCGGTTGGCACCGTGGCCAGCAGCCACACCAGGGCCGATGCGGCTAGGATCACCGTGGCTGCCTTTTCCAGAAAGGCGCGCACACGCTCCCATACGGAGATGCCGATGGTACGCCAGTTGGGGATGTGATACAGAGGGAGCTCCATGATGAACGCCGCTTGTTCGCCTCGGAAGATGACGTGGTGAGCGATCCAGCCGCCAAACGCCAGGATGACTAGCGGCAGGGCGGTGAGAGCCCAAGCCACGACGGTTGCGTGTTCCGGGAAGAATATCGGCGTCAACACGGCTACGATGCCTAGGCGGGCAGCACAGGGCACCAGTGGCGCTAGCATGATGGTCAGCATCCGACCACGGTGCGACTCGATGACCCGTGCCCCCATGATGGCGGGTACGTTGCAGCCAAAGCCAAGGAACAGAGGCAGGAAGCTCTTGCCGTGTAGGCCAATGGCATGCATGAAGCGATCCATCACATAGGCGGCTCGCGCCATATAGCCGGTGTCTTCGAGGATGCCCATCGCAGCAAAGAAAAGCGTCAGGATGGGCAGGAATGTTAGCACGGTACCAACGCCGCCGATGAGGCCGTCGGTGACCAGCCCAAGGACCCAGCGCGGCGCATTCGCAAGCCAGAGCTCTGCGAGCCCGATCAAGGGCGAAATCACGTACTGATCGAGCAACTCTTGGAGAGGGCTCCCTACCGAGTAGGTCAAGCCAAAGACGAGCGCCAGAATGGCACCGAGCACGGCGAGCCCCCAGAAAGGATGCGTCGCTATGTTGTCGATGCGATGCGTCAAGGTGACGCGGCCTGCTCGTGGACGGCGTAGCGCTGCCCTGGTCATCCGGCGAATCCAGGCATAGCGCCCGCCTGCCACTGCGATGATGGCATCCTCGTGCTGGAGCAGGATCTCTTCCATCCGGCGACGGCTTTCGGGCTCTAGCACCTCGCGGATCATGCCGGTCACCTGCTCGTCGCCCTCTAGGAGCTTGAGCGCAACCCAGCTCTCCGGGTAGGGATCCGGGACGTGATCGCGGATGAGTTCGAGGATGGCCTCTAGCACCTCGCGGTGGTCGTCTTGGATGTCGGGGCGATTGGGCTCGCAGGTGGGCCCATCGCGTGCGACCTTGACGGCGGTGTCGACTAGCTCGTGGACACCGATATTACGGCTGGCCACCATGGGGACAACGGGCAGGCCCAGAGCGGCCGAGAGCACATCTACGTCGATATCAAAGCCCTCTTGGTGGGCAACGTCCATCATGTTGAGGCCGAGAACCAAGGGGGCTGGCAAGGCCAACAGCTCTGCCACCAGGTAGAGGTTGCGTTCCAGGCTCGCAGCGTTGATAACTGCCATGACGACGTCAGGTCGCTCGCGCATGATATAGTCGCGCGCGATGGTTTCTTCCGGCGAGGCTGCCGTGAGGCAGTAGGTGCCAGGGAGATCCACCAAGTGGATCGCGAGGCCATCGTGAACTAGCTCGCCTGTACGACGTTCTACGGTTTTGCCGGGCCAGTTGCCAACATGTTGGTTAAGCCCTGTCAGCATGTTGAACACGTCCATTTTTCCGTAACCCCAGTCATTGTTCGG
>CAYOBT010000488.1:0-2419 GCA_964402205.1 uncultured Anaerolineales bacterium | reverse complement strand
TGCCAGCACTCTTGCTGGGTCTCTATGCGCAGTATCGCGTTCGTTCTGCCTACAGCCGGTATCAGCAGATTCGGAACCGGCACAACATCACGGGCTATGAGGCCGCCCGCAGGATGATGATGGTCGCCGGCCTCCCCAACATCCCCATTGAAGAGACGCCGGGGCAGCTGAGCGATCACTATGATCCGCGCACCAAGTCGCTTCACCTGTCGCAAGGAGTGGCGAGGTCGCCATCGATCGCCGCACTGGGCATTGTGGCTCACGAGCTCGGACATGCCCTTCAGGACGCCGAAGACTATGTGCCGCTGCGCGTGCGGACTGGCATCGTGCCGGTTGTCCAGCTAGGTTCGTGGCTGGGGCCGATCATCTTTCTGCTGGGCATGCTACTCCAGACGCCCGACCTTGCAGTGTTTGGGCTCGTCCTGTTCTCGGCGACCGCCCTTTTCGCGCTGGTCACCCTTCCCGTGGAGTTCAACGCCAGCTCGCGGGCCGTACGCCTACTCACGAACAGCGGACTCGTCGTCTCGGAGGAAGAGGAGCGAGGCGTACGCTCGGTACTTGATGCAGCCGCCCTCACCTATGTGGCCGCTGCCATTCAAGCGCTATCGACCATTCTGTACTATGTGTTCCTGCTGGGAGGATTCCGTCGGCGCGACTAGACGCAGACGCCGGAGAAAAGCGCCATGGATGCACCCATATGCCTGCTGGACCTATCCTATGAAGAGCTCGAGCGCCTGCTCACCGACTGGGGTGAGCCCTCTTACCGTGCCGAGCAGGTCTGGCAGTGGACCTACCGCCATCTAGCCACAAGCCCCGACGAGATGACCAACCTCCCCACGTCGTTGCGTCAGCGCCTGCGCGAAAGCGTTCGCATGCAAAGCTTGCGGCCAGTAGCCACCCAGTCCTCAGACGATGGCCTGACGGAAAAGGCGCTGCTAGAGACCACAGACGGTGCGCGCATCGAGACGGTGCTCATGCGCTACGAGGATCGCAACACCGTGTGCGTGTCCTCGCAGATCGGATGCGCTGTCGGGTGCCCGTTCTGCGCGACGGGACAGATGGGCTTCGAGCGGAATCTGTCTAGTGGCGAGATCGTACAGCAAGTGCTGCTCTTTGCTCGCAGCCTCGAGCAACAGCGATCCCAAGTGACCAATGTCGTCTACATGGGCATGGGTGAGCCCCTGCTGAACTATGACGCCGTCTGGCGCTCCATCGAGAGCCTCCATCATCCCTCCGGGACCAACATGGGCTCGCGTCGGTTCACCGTCTCGACCATCGGCATCGTGCCAGGCATTGAGCGACTCGCCCGCGAGCAGGGCAAAGTGGGCCTGGCCGTATCTCTGCACGCGCCGACGAATGCCCTCCGAAGCGAGCTAGTGCCGCTGAACCGCCCCTATCCCATCGAGGACATCCTAAAGGCCGTCCGCTTCTACATTGGGGAGACGGGACGTCGGGTGACATTCGAGTATGCGCTCATCGCGGGGGTTAACGATACGCCAGCTCTGGCCCACGCTACGGCCGATCTGCTGGCCAAGATGCTCTGTCACGTGAACCTGATCCCGCTCAACCCCGTACCGGGCTCTGGCCTAAAGCCCTCAGACGAGCAAACGACAAGGCAGTTCCAGGATGTCCTTCAGAACCGAGGGATTGCCACCACCCTGCGCAAGAGCCGGGGCTCGGAGATCGCGGCTGCATGTGGCCAGCTCTCTACTGCCCAACCCACGCAGGCCCGATAGAAAGGCGGTTGCCCCACCATGGAAGTGGAACGTCGCATCCTCATCGCACCATCGATCCTCTCAGCCGATTTCTCGCGGTTGGGCGATCAAGTCCGTGAGGCCGACCAAGCCGGCGCCGACGCCATCCACGTCGACGTCATGGACGGTCACTTTGTGCCCAATATCACCATCGGGCCGCTAGTGGTGCGCGCCGTACGCCGCGTGACCGACCTGCCGCTCGAAGTTCACTTGATGATCGAAGAGCCCGAGCGGTACATCGAGGATTTCTGCGAGGCCGGAGCGGACCTGATCATCGTACACGTTGAGACCTGCCCGCATCTCGATCGTACCTTGCACCAGATTCGAGAGGAAGGCATACGCGTCGGCGTCACGCTGAACCCCTCAACGCCCGTCGTCGCCCTGCAGCAAGTTCTCGATCTTGTCGATCACGTGCTAGTTATGAGTGTGAACCCCGGATTCGGGGGGCAGAGCTTGATTTCCTACACCCTGGACAAAGTCCGCCAGCTAGTAGCAATGCGTGATGAGCGCCATCTGGGATTCGACATAGAAGTCGACGGAGGCATCAACGCCAAGACGGTCAAATCCGTGGTGGAAGCGGGGGCGAACATCCTGGTGATGGGATCGGCCATCTTTGGGCATCTGCCTGGCGTGGCAGATGCCATGCAGACAATCCGCCAAGCACT
>CAYOBT010000487.1:0-2427 GCA_964402205.1 uncultured Anaerolineales bacterium | reverse complement strand
CATCGCGACGCTGCAGAGGCGCAGGCCAATGTGGGAGCGGTCGTGGAACTGGCCGAGCTATCCCGCAGCGATCGCATCCTCGACTTGGCTTGTGGCGCAGGCCGACATCTGCATGCCCTCTCTGAGCAGGGCTTCGATCGTGTGGTGGGGTTGGATCTGTCGCCGGCGCTGCTCTCCGAGGCCGCGCTTGCGCTCGATGGCGCCACAGGACGGCACGCTCCTCTGGTGCGTGCAGACATGCGGCACATCCCCTTCATAGAAACCTTTGACGCCGTCCTCTCCTTGTTTACCTCCTTTGGGTATTTCTTGCCTGGTGAAGAGGATGCCAGAGTGCTCGGCGAGGTCTCGCGCGTGCTGCGCCCCGGCGGCGTGGTTGTCTTGGATGTGATGAATCGTCCGCGAGTACTGTCACGCCTCGTGCCCTGCGACTTGGATCAACGAGGCGGGCTGCGTATCACCAACTGCCGCGGTCTATCGGACGACGGGAAGCGCGTAATCAAGGACACCGAGGTGCGCTATCCCGATGGCTCGGTTCGCAGGTTCCGCGAGTCCGTGCGCCTCTACACGCGCGATGAGCTCATCGCGCTGCTACACAGGGCGGGATTCGCCAAGGTTCGAGCCTTTGGCTCACTAGAAGGCGAGTTGTACACGAGCGATAGCCCCCGATTGGTTTTGCTGGCTCTGAGGGGAGGCGCGTCTTGATCGCGAATGTCCCGTGGCCGAGTCTCTCCCATCTGGGCAGCAATGCCTTCCATATTGACTATTGCGAGGGCACGGGAGCGGCGCGCAGGTTCTTCCCTCTGGAACCCAATCAGGCGAAAGCGGCGCTGGAGACCCGCCGGGCGAGGCGGTACCCGAGAGTCGCCCTCGCCGCAGCGCTCGATCAGTACCTCGGGGAGATTGGGGTGCCTGCCAAGGCGCGGGCCAACGCGGCCGCCCTTGCCGATGACGACACCTACTGCATCATCACCGGGCAGCAGGCGGGATTCATGGGTGGCCCCGCTTACACAGCCTTCAAGATCGCCACGACGATTCGGCTGGCGGCCTCTTGGCAGGAACGCCTGGGTGTGCGCATCGTGCCCATGTTCTGGCTGGCGTCGGAGGACCATGATCTCCAGGAGATCAACCATGCCTTCTACCAGCAAAGTGACGGGGAGATAGGGCGCGTCGCATTTGGCTGGGAAGGGGAGGGGATGCCCGTTGCTGATATGCCTCTCCATGAGGAGGTTTGGCGAACCTGGGATGCCTATTGGGAGGCGATGCGAGGCCAGCCGCAACGTGACGCTGCCATGGCTGCTATGGCGCCACGTGATGACGAGGGCTATGCCAGGTGGCAGGCACGCGTGTGGTCGTCTATGTTTGCGGGGGCGGGGCTCGTGGTCTTCGAACCGAGCGTCCTGCGACCGCTGGGCGGAAGGCTTATGGCCCAGATGGCTGGTGCCGAGCACGCGATCGGCCGCGGATTGCAGGGCATCGCTGCTAGGCTCCAGAGCGCGGGTTACCAGCCGGCGCTGGATCCCGAGGCGTACGGTTGTCTGTTCGTGGTGGACGGTTCTGCCGGGCGACGTATCCGAGTCCCTGACGGCCCCGCCGTGGCTCAGGATGTCGAGCGTCATCCACAGAGGTACTCGACCGATGCAGCGCTACGCCCCGTCTTTGCGGATGCCATCTTGCCCGTTCTCGCCAACGTCCTGGGCCCGGGTGAGCTGGCCTACCATGCCATGTTGGGCCCCGTCTACAAGGCGCTGGATGTGCCTCAGCCGGTGGCCTTTCCTCGCAAGTCCTACACCCTGGTCACAACGGAGGAGGCGAATCGGCTGGCAGCCTATGGCACTAGCCCTCGCAGTATCCTCCAGCAAGCGCAGGAACCGTCGGATGCCGCGGACAGCTTGGCATCTCGTGAGCACCGGCGGCTGTTCAGAACAGCGCGACGTCAGATCGAGGAGGCCTACGAACCGCTGAAGGACTATGTGGTGGGACAAGACCCGAACCTGGCCAAGACGTGGGAGTCCACCCTGGGCAGCGCCAAACGCGCTCTCGACAAGCTGGAAGACCGTGCCATCAAAGCGGCGCTCAGTCGGCAGGGTCTCTCAAAGGGCGACTTTCGCGCGTTGCGCAACGTCCTGCTGCCGCGCGACCGGCTCCAAGAGCGCGTCTACCCATTGGCGTGGTATCTGGCTCGCTGCGGGCTGGGGTTGCTCGACGACCTGCTGACGTGGGGTAAGCTGGACGCCTTTCAGCACGAGATCGTGACGTGGGAGGACCAAGGTGCGGACATGTGACGTCATGGCGTTTGGGGCCCATCCCGACGACATCGAGCTGGGTTGCGGCGGAACCGTCGCCAAGCTGGTGGCTTTGGGAAAGCGGGTAGTGCTGGTGGACCTCACGCGTGGCCGAGCGCAACACGATGGTCAGCGGCCTGTTTCT
>CAYOBT010000486.1:0-2434 GCA_964402205.1 uncultured Anaerolineales bacterium | reverse complement strand
TCAACAAGGCCCATGGGGCCGCGTATGCGGTCATCACCGTGCAGACAGCCTATCTCAAGGCACACTATCCAGCGCAGTTCATGTGTGGCCTCCTCTCGGTTGAGCGAGGCAATATGGACAAGGTGTCCACGCTGGCGGCCGAGTGCAGGCGCCAGGGGATCCGCTTGCTCGGCCCCAATGTGAACTGCTCCGGGGTCGACTTTGCACTGGAGGCAATAGGCGCCGATGGCGCTACAGCGCAGTGCGAGTTAGGCGAGGCCAACGACCTGGCCATCCGGTTCGGTCTTGGAGCTATCAAGAACTGTGGCGATGGTCCCGCGCAAGAGATCGTGGACGCTCGTGGCCAAGAGCCGTTTGCAGACATCGATGACCTGGTACGACGCGTCGATCTACGCAAGGTGAACCGACGTGCCCTTGAGGCGCTGATTCGCGCAGGCGCACTGGACGATCTGGGCGACAGGGGGGCACTCCTGGCGGGCATCGACAACATGATGTCCGAGAGCTCTCGCGTGCAGCATGATGCGTCCATCGGACAGACATCTCTCTTTGATCTAGGAAATGACATCGCTACCGCCATGGGAGGAGGGCATCTCCTTCCCGAGGACTTTCGCCCTCTCCCCGAACGGCAGCGTCTCGCGGACGAAAGGGAACTCCTGGGCGTCTTTGTGTCGTCGCACCCCCTAGACGTGCTCTCGACGTGCGAGGACGACCGCCTCACCGAAATCGCAACCATCACGACAGAGATGAAGGGAGAAACAGTCTCGGTGGCGGGGGTGGTGAGCGAGTCGCGCGAGATCCTGACGCGCAAGGGCAACCGCATGGCCTTTGTGACGCTGGAGGACCTCACAGGTGTCCTGGAAGTGGTGGTATTCCCTCGCGTCTTTGAGGAGGCCAACGGGCTATTCCAAGAGCAACGCGCTCTCCTCTTCACAGGCCGCGTTGACGATCGCGACGATCGCGCCAAGATCCTTGCAGACCGGATCGCCGTCTACGAGCCGCCAAAGTATGCGCCCAAGAAGCCTGCGGCACGTTCACGGCCAAGATTACTGGAACTGCGCATCCCTCTAGAGGAGGAACGAGACCCTCGAGATACGCTGGCGCTGCGCACCTTGGCGCTGCTTGAGGAGCATCAAGGAGACACACCCTTCCAGTTCCGCTTGGTGGCGAATGGGGGCTACGTGCGCATGGGCTTTCAGGACCGAAAGGTAGCGTACACGCCAGAGCTTGAGCGTGCCATCAACGGCCTACTCGGTCCAGGCAACCTCACGGTGCACTGGGCCCAAGGCGGCGCGTCGGCCTAGCCCAGCCGCCGAATCACGCCGATGATCCGTCCCTGGATCTCAAGGTCCTTGGCGTGGACATAGATGGGCTCCATGAACGGGTTCGCAGGCTGCAAGCGAGCCATGGCCCCGTTTTGCTCCCAATACAGTGTCTTCAGAGTGGTCGCCTTCTCATCCTTAAGCCACGCGGCTATCGTGTCGCCGTTGCGAGCGTTGGTCTGGTGGCGCATGAGGACGATATCGCCATCGTCGATGAGGGCGTCGATCATGGATGTCCCACGCACCTCGAGTGCGTACACGTCGCCCGTCTCGGGGACCAGATCGTTCGCGAGATCGAGCGCGTCATAGTCTGCCTGCGAGAAATCGGAATCGGGTACCGGGATGGGCTCGCCAGCTGCGATCACGCCTAGCAAGGGGACGGACACCCGACCGTCACGCCCGTAGCTATCCTCCATATCCTCCACGAGCCGCAGGCCACGTGATACGTCGGGATCACGTACGATATGGCCCTTGCGCTGGAGAACATCTAGGTTATAGCTAACGACCGACGTGGACGAGATCCCCGCCAGCTTGCCGAGCTGACGCATACTGGGGGGATAGCCGTTCTCCTCGATAAAGCCGCGGATGGCGCGAAGCATGCGCTGTTGGCGCTTAGAGAGGCCGTCTCGCTGTGACATGGCAGCACTCCTCCGGGGATACGCATCTGCCCTGATTGTAGCGGAACATTTGTTCGCCGTCAAGGCATCCAATCGAAGATCAAGAGCTCATTGACAGTTCCTGCATTCTGTAGTATGATTATCTACAAATATGAAAAGCTTCCTAGGAGGTGCTGCGATGTTGAAAGAGAATGATCTGGCGCCGGATTTCACGCTCGCTTCGGACCAGGGTGACGATGTGACGCTCAGCTCGTTTCGCGGGACGAAGGTCGTTGTCTATTTCTACCCGAAGGACAACACGTCTGGCTGCACCAAGGAGGCCTGCAGCTTTCGTGATGCGAATACCGAGTTCTTGGCCAAGGGGGCTGTCGTCATCGGCATCAGCCCAGACAGCGTCAAGTCCCACCAGGGTTTCCGCGCCAAGCTAGGCCTCCCCTTCTACCTGCTCAGCGATCCCGATCACGAGGTCGCCGAAGCCTATGGCGCATGGGGCGAGAA
>CAYOBT010000485.1:0-2438 GCA_964402205.1 uncultured Anaerolineales bacterium | reverse complement strand
CGGCGATGATCAACACCATCGTGGCTGGGCCGATTCTACTAGCCCCTATGTTGGGTGGCTGGTTCGTGGACAGCGTCGGGTTCCAGAGCGCCTTTGGCTTGGCGCTGGCCTTCTCCGTGCTGGGATGGGCAGCGATGCGCTGGTTGGTGAGAGACCCTAGAATTGAGGCGCCGCGCGCCGCTGCCGAGGCCGCACTCTAGTTACCGAGATGCAAGCTGGCTCGTAGATGTCTGGCCAGATCAGCAAACCGCGGGTCGTACAGCACGGAACGATGCCTGGGGCGTGGCAGATGCGTGGGCACCTCCTCGACAATGCGCCCCGGCCGTGGGCTCATGACGAGCACGCGGTCGGCAAGGTAGACTGCCTCCTGGATATCGTGCGTGACCATGATGACGGTCTGCCGCTGTTGCCGCCAAATGCGCAGCACCTCGTCGTTCATGCGCTCGCGTGTGAGGGCATCCAACGAGCCGAAAGGCTCATCGAGCAGGAGCGTATCGGGCTCGTGGACGAGAGCCCGTGCCAAGGACACCCTTTGTTGCATGCCTCCCGAGAGCTCCCTCGGGAGGCCCTGCGAAAAGTCGTGGAGGCCGACCAACTCGAGCATCGCCCGCGCCCGTTGTTCTCGCTCCTTGGCGGGTACGCCGAGGATCTGCAGGGGCAGCTCTACGTTCTGGATGACCGTGCGCCATGGCATGAGGGTTGGTTGCTGGAAGACCATGCCGATGGTGCTCCGCGGGCGGTCTAGCGGCTGTCCGCGATAGAGCACCCGTCCCGCGGTTGGCTTGGCTAGGCCCCCTAGCAGCCGCAGGAGGGTCGACTTGCCACAGCCACTTGGGCCGATGATGCACACGAACTCGTGGGGCATGACTGCCATATCCGCTTCTGCCAGCGCCTCTAGCGAGAGATCCGGAGCCGTGTAGGTCATCTGGAGTTGGTCGGCAATCAGGATCGGCTCGGTCATGGCGCTGGTAGGTACTCGTTGGTGTAGAGCGAACTCGAATCGAGCTCTCCGCTGATATAGCCGAGATCACGCATGGTCTGGACAGCTTGTGCCCAGGAGTCGGCCGAGCTATGTCCGAGAGGCTCTCCTTGCCAGAAAGCCACGCATTCGTCCAGCACCGCGCGCTGGAGCACGGCCGTCTCGTCGTCCATCTCTGGGATGGCCTCGCGCGCAATGGCAAAGGCGCCGTCTGGATCGTCCAGCGTATCCTCTAGGCCTCGCAGAAAGGCACTGTTCAGGCTACGCACCAGGCCTGGGTCCTCTGCGATGGTGTCGTCATTGGTGATGATGCCGTTGGAAGGAAGGCTCGTGTAGGCATCGAGGAAGAAGCTTCGCACCTCATACCCCATGGTTCGGAGCTGCACGGGCTCGTTCATGGCGTAGCAGATGGCCGCGTCGATGCGGCCCTCGGTTAGGCTCGGCACTTGCGTGTAGCCTACGACTTGCAGATCGACGGCGTCGCCTTCCAGACCAGCTTCCCTCGCGAAGGCCTGCCACCCGATGTAGCTGGCACCCTTGAGGTCGGGGATGCCCACGCGCTTGCCGACAAGGTCGGCCGGCGTCTCGATGCCAGAATCGGCCAGTGTCACGACGCAAACCGGAAAGCGCCGGTACCAGTTCAAGACGTATCGCACGGGCAGGCCGTTGGCGCGCGCCATGATAACCTGATCGCCGCTCGCAATGGCGAATCGAAGGTTACCAACGCCTACCTGCTCTAGCAGATCTGTTTCCATGCCATAGTCGAGTGTGACCTCCAGGCCTTCTTCCGCAAAGTAGCCTCGCTCCAGCGCTACATAGACGGGCGTGAACTGGACGTTCGGCACAAAGCCCATTGCCAACGTGATCGGGAGTAGCTCCTCAGGGGGCGACGCGTGCCGTGCGGGATCGCCACAGCCGGTCAGTGCGAGGGCGAGAAGCAGAAGCGTGAATACGAGACGCCAGCGGGTCATGCGTTCCTCCTCGTCGTCAGTGGTTATTCGGCTGATACCAAGCCAAGAGCCAATGCTCGAGCCGATCAACGATGCCATACAGCGTGAGGGCGATAGCCATCAGCGTTACGAGAGCTACGAACATGAGGGGCGTATCAAAGAGCCCTCGGGCTAGGTTCACGAGAAAGCCGAGCCCTCGATCCGCTGCCACGAACTCGCCGACGACGGCGCCGATCACTGACAGCGTGACGCCGATCTTGAGCCCTCCCATGAGGACCGGCAGAGCGGCTGGTACTTCGAGGTAGGCAAAGATCTGCCAACGCGTGGAGCCTAGCGAACGCATCAGCTCGACCATGCCGCGATCCACGCTACGTATGCCGACGATCGTGTTCATCAGGACCGGGAAGAACAGCGTCAGGGCGCACACAAGGACTTTGGACAAGCTCCCTGACCCGAACCAGATCACCAGCAAGGGCGCCAGGGCGACGATGGGGACTGCCTGGGACGCC
>CAYOBT010000484.1:0-2438 GCA_964402205.1 uncultured Anaerolineales bacterium | reverse complement strand
TGAGCTAGCTTTCTTTGGCGCCAAGGTGCTCCATCCCAAGACGATCCAGCCGGTGGCAGACATAGGCATTCCCGTGCGGGTTCTGAACACTTTTGAGCCCCACAAGCGAGGCACGTTGGTCTGCGAGACACCCGACGAAAGCCACTTGGTCAAAGGGATCACGGCCATTCGAGATCTCTCCATCGTGGCGATCCAGGGGCGCGGTATGATGGGCGTCCCTGGCATAGCGGGGCGGGCCTTCACGGCCGTGGCTCACGCCGGTGTGTCCATTCTCATGATCACGCAGTCATCCTCCGAGCAGAGCATCTGCTTTGCCATCCGTCGGGCAGATGCGCCCCAGGTGGTGGCTGCCCTCGAGAAAGAGTTCCAGCTTGAGATGATGCGCCAGGACGTGGATCGGATTTCGGCGCAGCATGAGGTGGCTATCGTGGCTGTTGTCGGTGCGGGCATGCTCGGTCGTCCTGGCATCGCCTCGGAGGTCTTTGGCGCACTGGCTGAGCGCGGCATCAACATCATCTCCATTGCTCAAGGGTCGTCCGAGTACAACCTATCATTGGTAGTGGCGCAGGGCGATGCTGATGATGCCGTCCGCGCCATCCATGACCGCTTCGGTCTCGGCGAATAGCGAGGAGGACGACATGTCGATATTGGGTGGACGAGCAGCCACGCGTGTGGGTATTCTGGGAGCCACCGGTGCCGTGGGCCAGCGTTTCGTGCAGCTTCTGGCGAGCAACCCCTGGTTCGAGATTACGGTGGTCGCGGCCTCGGAGCGGTCCGTGGGTCAGCGCTATGCGGACGCGTGCAACTGGCGGATATCGGCCGACATCCCGCCATCCGTGCGCAATCTCATTGTGCAACCTTGCGCGCCGCCAACCATTGGCGAGCCCCGTCTCCCCTGCGACGTCCTCTTTTCTGCGCTGCCGTCGTCGGTAGCGGGTGCCGTCGAAGAAGCCTTTGCAGCTGCCGGGTACGCGGTGTTCAGCAATGCAAGCTCGCATCGGATGGATCCCGACGTGCCGTTGCTCATTCCAGAAGTCAACGGCGACCACGTTGGGCTCATCGCCAGCCAGCGTCTGCATCGCGGATGGGCGAAAGGGCTCTTGGTTACGGATCCCAACTGTTCGACTGTGGGATTGACGCTGGCCCTCAAGCCACTGCATGATGTCTTTGGCATCAGCCAGGTGATGGTGACGACGATGCAGGCGCTTTCTGGAGCGGGCTATCCTGGCGTGTCTGCACTGGACGCGTTGGACAACGTCATACCCTATATTGGCGGCGAGGAGGAAAAGATGGCCAGCGAGCCGCCCAAGCTGCTGGGCATTTTCGATGCCGACGTGGGTGAGGTACGACCGGCGGATATGGCCATCAGCGCTGCCTGCAATCGCGTCGGCACCCGCGACGGGCACTTGGAGGCTGTCTCCGTCAAGCTGGAGCATCCGGCGACGGCAGAGGATCTCATCGCTGCTTGGGAGGGTTTTGCCAGCGAACCTGCTGCGCTGGGGTGTCCCTCGGCTGTGGATCCGGCCATCGTCGTGCGCCGCGAGCCGGATCGCCCTCAGACCGTTCTCGATCGCGACGCCGGGCGCGGCATGGCTATCACTGTAGGGCGCATCCGCCGGTGCTCGGTGCTGGATTGGAAGTTCGTCGTGCTCGCTCACAATACGATCCGAGGGGCGGCCGGAGGCTCGATCCTGAATGCCGAGTACGTCATCGCCAAGGGGCTGCTGTCGTGATCAAGACGAACCTCGCTGCCGTCCTGGACGACCGGGTCGCTTATCGCAACCTAGAGCCTGTCATGCCCAGCCTTGCCGGGCTCAGGGCAACCTGGGAGGAGATCGGCCTGGACACGTACCACATCCCCCGAAAAACAGAGCCAGACTATGCGCGGGTGCTCCTAAGCTTTGTTCAACGCGCGCAGGCTCTCCGCGCACAGCCGCCGGTAGCGCGGCTGCTCTTTATCGGCGACACGCCGATGAATGATGCCCAAGCAGCGCGCAACCTGGGCGAGCTGTTGCCGCTCCATGGCTTTATCGGCGCCGATCGCCTTGGCGAGTCCCCTTCCACGGGAACTGAGGGGAGACTGATGCGCTCCAACCGCTGGGCGGGTTTGGCGGCATGGCTGGACTGGCTGCGCGATAATGACGTGGTGGTCGACGAGCGCACGGCGCTGTTGCTCGATATCGACAAGACGCTCATCGGTGCGCGAGGGCGCAACGATCACGTGATCAACGCGGCTCGAGTGGCTGCCATCGAGTCCACCATGCGCACAGCTCTGGGGGGATCTTATGACAAGCAGCGCTTCGAGGCGATCTATGAACGCATCAACCAGACGGTGTTTCATCCTTTTACCAAGGATAACCAGGACTATGTCGCCTACGTTTGTCTGATGCTCATGGCTGGCATTCATGACGAGGCGGCCTTGTGGCGAGACCTGAAGA
>CAYOBT010000483.1:0-2440 GCA_964402205.1 uncultured Anaerolineales bacterium | reverse complement strand
TCTCTGCCACTTGCTGCAATCGCTGCCCTTGGTTCTGGGCGATTGTCCTGGGGCACGACTCGTCCTGATTGGCGAAGGCCCGGAGAAAGCCAAGCTTGCCCAGCTGTCAGACGTCCTCGGGATTGCCGATCGAGTGGAGTTCTTGCCGTTTGCGCCGCAGAGCAAAGTGGCCCGATGGATGCAGCGCGCGCGATTGCTCGTCCTACCTTCCACCGAAGAAGGGCAAGGTGTGGTGTTGTTGGAAGCCCTGAGCAGCGCTACGCCGATCGTGGCTTCTGATGTTGGGGGAATTCCAGACGTGGTCACGCCTGATGTCGGGATCTTGGTACCGCCGGCCAACCCAGAAGCGATGGGCCGGGGTATCGCTACTCTGATCAGGGATCGCGCGAGATGGTTGTCCGCTTCCAGGGCCGCGCGTGCTCGTGCTGTCGACACGTATGCTTGGGATCGCATCGCAAGTCGCTTCGTCGCCATGTATAAGCGTGCCATAGCATCCGGCCGCCCATCGTTAGGAACGCCAGCAGCATGAGTGGCAGAGATTCGCGCGGCTGCCTGGTGCGTAACCGAGAGCGCATGGACCGCGATGTGAAGGGCCTATCGCGTCGTCATCTTTCGGCTGGCTTTCGGGCACACCATGACGCGATCATACCCGAGCTGGAACAGCTCGTCGCCGAAGAAGTGATCGACCTAGGCGCGGGCGACAGCCCCTTTGCTGATATCATCGCTTCCAGAGCCCAGCGATACGACACGCTGGACGTCACTACCGAGAAACAGCCCGTCACGTACATGAGCGATATCCAGCACATGCCCGAGGTGCCGTCAGAGCGGTACGACGTGGCCGTCTGCTTGCAGGTGCTGGAGCACGTGCCGAATCCGGGCGCTGCACTGCGCGAGTCTCGCCGGATCCTTCGCCCAGGAGGGCACCTGATCCTCAGCGTCCCCCATCTGAGCCGTCTCCACGACGAGCCTCATGACTATTACCGCTACACGCATCATGGGTTGGCGTACCTCGCGCAACAGGCCGGTTTTTGTGTTGAGAAGGTGATCCCCTACGGTAGCGTGTTCTCATTCTTGGGGCACCAGGTGTCCACGCTCCTATTGACGCTGTGTTGGGGCATTCCTGGCCTCAGAGAGCTTGTGCGCTTGCTGAACAGGATGGTGCTGGTGTGGCCCTGTGCGCTTCTGGACCGAATCGGGCCGCTCGCTCGCTTGGCGCCCCTGGGGTATGTGGCAGTTCTGCGCGTGCCAAAGGGTAGCATCGAATCGGAGGACTGATGCCCCGAAGGCGAGGCCATCGTGAGTATCAGACTGGTTTCTATGTCCAGTCGGATGACCTACACGATCTGGAGGCGAGGCGTGCAAAGGCGGCCAAGATCATCCATTGCCTGGAGGTGGAAGGCCTGCTTGAGCCCGGTAGCGCGGCGATCGCACTGGATCTTGGATGTGCCAACGGCCTCGTGCTGGAAGCTCTGACGCCCTTTGCGCGAACCGTCGTAGGTCTGGACTATGATTGGGATGCGCTCCGAGCTGCGCCAGCATCGGTTAGGCCCAACGCTGCTCTGGTGCAGGGCGATGCCATGGCGCTTCCCTTTGCGGATGAAGCGGTTGACCTCTTGGTGTGTGCCCAAGTCTACGAGCATGTCCCCGACGACACGCGTCTCTTCAGAGAGATGCACCGCGTGCTACGACCTGGTGGCGCGGCGTTCTTCAGCGGTCCGAACTGGCTTTTCCCCATCGAGCCCCACTATGGCCTGCCCTTTCTGCACTGGTTGCCAGAGGGATTTGCCGATGCGTGGTTACGCGCTCTTGGCCGAGGGGGGCACTACTATGAACGGTCGCGCACCACATGGGGCCTACGTCGTCTGCTCAAGGGGCTCGCGATTCGCGATGTGACGGCCGAGGCCATGCGCTACGTATGGGCACAGCGCACCGATCGACTCGCCGCGCTGCTTGCGCGCATGCCCAAGTGGGTCTGGCGGGCCGTCGCGCCGTTAGTGCCGAACGTGAACTGGGTCCTCGTCAAGCCTGACGCGCGCCAATAGCCCGAATAACCCAAACGGACTATTGCGTGATGGCCCTCTAGCCGCTACACTGGAGGCACGATTGCTGTGGGCCGTGCTCTCTGGCCCCACCCTGTTGTAGGAGGAGACAAGATGAGACGTTTGCGAAGGCTCGTGACCTTGGTAGCAGTGGTGACCCTTTGCTTTGCCGCCACGCTACCGGTAGCTGCTGGCTCGACCACCAAGTCGTTGAGCACCAACTTTACCCTGGTCAACCTAGGGACGATCGGCACGTCGGGCACCATCGAGTACTATGAGCCCGATGGCAGTGCGTGGGGCTCTGGCTCTGAGCAGTTCACCATCGATGATCCGGGTGGCCAGGCGATCTTCCGCCAGTACTTTTCCTCGGGCACGCCGGGGAATCCTGGACAGATTAAGAA
>CAYOBT010000482.1:0-2453 GCA_964402205.1 uncultured Anaerolineales bacterium | reverse complement strand
TCTGCCATGCAAGCGGCGCTGACGCGGATTTGAAGATCCGCTGTGTGCTCTAGCTCGGTGACGCCTTCTGGCAGCGAGTTGCCCGGATGGGGTGTTGGCACGCCTTGCAGTAACCTCCGAGCCGCGTTGACATCACGGCCTATCTGTGCGATTAGCTCGTCCACCCTTTCGAAGCGCATCTCGGGACGCAGGTGCTGCACGATGTGAAGGTCCAGATTCTTGCCGTAGAGACTGCCCTCATAGTCTAGGACGTGCACCTCCAGCAGGTAGTCGCGTCCCTCAAAGCTGGGCCGGTGCCCGATGTTCACGACCGCGGCACGACAGGCTCCTCCCCAGGCTGCCCAGGCAGCGTACACGCCGTTGGCAGGCAGTACCCGCATGGGATCGGGACGCAGGTTCGCCGTTGGGAATCCGAGCTTGCGGCCGCGATGATCTCCCGATACCACGGCACCGGAGAGCCGATAGCACCGTCCGAGCAGGTGATTGGCGGCTGCGACGTCGCCCTCGCGGATCAGCTCCCGTATGCGCGTGCTGGAGATCGGGGAGCCATCGTCAAAGACCGGCCCGATGACGCGGAGCGCATATCCCAGGCTCTTCCCAAGTTCGGCCAGGCGGGATGGTGTGCCTTCTCGATCCCGGCCAAGCGAGAATCCTTCTCCAACCCAGAGCTCGACCATTCGGAGGCGATCGACAAGGCCCCCCACAAAGCGGTCCGCCGGCATGGCGGCGAGGCTGTGATCGAAGGGCGCTACGACGACCAGATCTGGGCCAAGATCCCTTAGCAAAGCGATGCGTTCGTCGAGCGTCGATAGGTAGCCGGGGCTGTCCTCAGGATAGAGCACGGCACGTGGATGCGGGTCGAATGTGAGCACGCCTGCGAGGCGACCGGTTTCCTTGGCGTGGGACACAAGCCGGGCCACGAGGGACTGATGCCCTCGATGGACGCCGTCAAAGGTGCCAATGGTAACGCAGGTATCCGCCGCGGCATGCAGGTCGTCTAGGCTGTGGTATAGCTCCATGTTCCTTGCCACTCTGCCTGGTCGAGCGCAGGCTAGGCCCCATTCACTGCCGCGAGGACCTTGGTTGGATGCCAGGTATTACCCTCTTGCCGTACGAGAACGGCGAGCACGTCCCCTCGCTCGTCTATCGCAAGAGCGAGGTCGCGGGATGGGGTGATGTCGAGCTCCAGAGCCTGCCCATGCCGGAGCTTTTGCGCTTCAGAACACCTCGCTTGAATGGCGGGTAGGTGCGCCAGCGCCGTCCGCATGCCTATCACGTGTTCTTTTGCTGACGCCTGCCCCAGTGCTGTCAGCGCGCCCAGTGAGATAGAACGGCGGAGGTCATGGGCCCCGATGGCTGTGCGGACGAGCGACTCGAGGTATGCGCCTGTGCCCAGCATGTCGCCAAGGTCGCGAGCCAACGAGCGAACATAGGTACCCCGCGAGCACGTGATCTCCAGATCGATGTGAGGCGGTTGCCACGAAAGCACCACGATGCGGTGGATCCGCACGGGTCTTGCCTTTCGGGGCACCGAGATGCCCTGACGCGCCAGCGCATACAGCGGTTGGCCGTCGTGCTTGAGTGCAGCGTACATAGGGGGCATCTGCAGGATATCGCCTTGGAACGTCTCGACGGCCTCGCGGACGGTCTTCCAGTTGATGTGCCCCCAGGGAGCCCGACGCGTGATGGCCCCGTCTGCGTCATGCGTATCGGTGCTGATGCCCAGGGCGATGCGTGCGCGGTATGTCTTGGGGAGCTCCCCAAGGTATTCCAGAATGCGTGTCGCTCGCCCGAGGCCAACCAGCAGAACTCCCCGGGCGCTTGGATCCAAGGTTCCCGCGTGACCCACGCGTCTCTGGTGGAACACACGTCTCACTTTGGCGACAACGTCGTGGGACGTGTGTCCTGCGGGCTTGAGGATGTTCAGCACCCCGGTGGTCTGCCCAGCGGTCATGTCTGCTTTCAGTGACCTCCCGCAATCCTGACGCTAGTCGGTGTCCTCTGCGCCCTGCTCGTCGGATGTATCCGAGTCTAGGGCGTCACCCTCACCTTCCTCTGCGATCTGCTCGAGCAGAGCTTCGATGCGCTCCGCGCGTTGCCAGGTGCGATCGGCCCGGAACTCTAGCTCTGGCGTAAAGCGCCAGTGTAGGTTCTGGGCGAGGTGATGCCTCAGGGCGCCCTTGGCCGATTCCAGGGCTTCAAGGCCCTCGGTCAGGGCGTCTTTGTCGCGATAACAGGCAACATAGACGCGCGCGATGCGCCGATCAGGGGTCAACCGGACTTCGGTCACTGTGAGTAGGTCCATGCGTGGATCTCGCATGTGGTTCCGTAGGGCCAACGTCAGCTCTTGCTGGATGAAAGAGTTGGCTCGCTCGATGCGATGGCCTGTCATGTGGTAACCCTCTGTCTAAGCCGTTCGCTCTACCATCTCGACGGTAAAGAACTCGAGAATG
>CAYOBT010000481.1:0-2458 GCA_964402205.1 uncultured Anaerolineales bacterium | reverse complement strand
CCTCGCGCCAACGCCAAAGGCTGCCTTGCGCGCCTGACGGGCACCGGCAAGGGGCCGTGCCCCCAGCTCGGATGGGCCTGATCCACGAGCGGGAGGCAAGTATGGCGCGAGCGCCTCGATTGTCGCGCCCGAGATGGTGGGCGTCAAGGGTGACGGGGCGAGGCGGGTGCAGAGAGGGGATGGGGAGGGCGCGCGAGACAGACGAGGGCGCGCCGAACTGGACCGAGAGCCCATCGCGCTTGTCCCCGCCAGCCGCCCGGCCTACAATCCCCAGCGTCCGCGACAAGCTCACCCCATCACCCGGGGAGGATCTCATGACCGTAGCCCCACCCAGCGAGCCCCTTGGCGACTATACCGTGCAGCGGGGCATCGAGGTGCCCATGCGCGATGGCACCGTTCTCCGAGGCATCCTCTACCTGCCCAAGGGCGATGGTCCGTTTCCCGCCCTGGTGGAGCGGGTTGCCTACCCGCTAGAGTCGCGTTGCCGCGCTGCGGGCGCCTACTATGCCGCGCGGGGCTATGCCGTCATCGGGCAGAACGTCCGCGGCGCGCTGACGTCCGACGGCGTGTTCCGGACCTTTCGCGACGACGGCTGGGGCGCCCATCGCGACGGCTATGACACCATCGAGTGGATCGCCGCGCAGCCCTGGTGTGATGGCCACGTCGGCATGTTGGACGGATCGTACTCGGGCTTTACCCAGTATTATGCGCTGCCCACGCGCCCGCCTCACCTGACGGCATGCTATGTGCGCGAAGGCGGCAGCGACGCCTATCGTGACTGGGCCCATCGGGGCGGCGCCTTTCGGCTGGGTTGGATGCTAAAGCGAGCCTTCGAGTCGCCCGATGCGTCGGTCCAACACGGCGGCGACTCGGCGGCCTTGGAGGCTGCCAAACCCCGTCTTGCCCAAGCCTTGCAGGAGATCGAGGCGTGGTATCGCCACTTGCCGCTAGCGGATTGCCCGCCCATCGAGGGCGTGGATCGTTCCTACATGGAGATGCTTGCCCACCCCGAGGACGGCCCGTACTGGCAACCGCTGCGCCTCTCGGACGCCTTTGACCAGATTGACACGCCGGTCCTACACCTGGGGGGCTGGTTCGACATCTTTCTGCGGGGAACCTTGCGGGCCTACCAAGGCATCCGTGCCCACGGACGGTCGGATGCCTGTCGCACAAACCAGCGGCTCGTCGTCGGGCCGTGGATCCATGCGCCCAACAATGTCGGAGAGCGGCTCGTGGGCGAGCTCGACTTTGGGCCCGAGGCCGCGTTCGATCTCTTTGGCCATCGGCTTCGTTGGTATGACCATTGGCTAAGGGTGCTGGATACGGGCATCATGGATGAGCCCAGAGTCCAGGTTTTTCTCATGGGAGACAACCGCTGGCTGGCGCTGGACGATTGGCCCCCGCCTGCGACCTACTCGGCTATGTACATGCACGGCGGCTCTGGCCCGAGCGATACGTCGCTGAACAACGGGCGCCTGGCGTTCGAGCTGCCCAACGACACCGAAGACCCCGACCACTATGCCTACGACCCAGAGGAGCCGGTGCCCAGCCTGCTCCAGGCGTTCGCGCTCGGTCCGAGGGATCACGCCCTCCTAGAGGGACGCATGCTCACGTACACGTCCGATGTCCTGCTAAAGGACTTGGCCGTGGTCGGGCCCATCGTCGCCACACTCTATGCCTCGTCCAGCGCACCGGACACGGACTGGGTCGTGCGGCTCTGCGACGTCTGGCCCGATGGGCGCTCGATGTCCGTGTGCGACGGCATCCTCCGCGCCCGGTACCGCAACGGCCTGGACCGCCAGGAGCTGATGAACCCCGGCCAGACGTACCGATTCGAGGTGGGCCTAGGCGCCACGGCGCAGCTCTTTGCTGCTGGGCATCGCATCCGGCTCGAGGTGACCAGCAGCGACTTTCCACGTTACGATCGCAACCTGAACACCGGCGGCCCACTGGGAAAAGAGTCGGCCAGCCAGGTGGCCGTAAACAGCGTCTTTCACGATAGGTTGCGACCGTCGCATCTAACGCTGCCAGTGTACGCCCAAGCGTCTTCCTGAGGATCGCCGGCACGCCCGTCAGCTAGGCAGATCGGACACCCGTTCATCAGCGAAGGAGTCTTGACCGTGATCATCGACATGCACGCCCACATCGCTGATCTGCGCACGACCGCGACGTTGGAGCACGAGCCTCCCACCGCCGAGTCGCTGATCGCCCGGCTGGACGATGAGGGCATCGATCGCGCGGTGGTGCTGCCCTGGCCACCCTGCCCCGAGGCGATCACCTTCCCGAGCCTGTTCTCGTCCCATCCCGATGTCGTCGGCCAGATTCGCGCCGCGGCGCGCTACCCGGACCGCCTGATCCTCTTTGGCAACGCCGATCCGCGCTGGGGCGGCAACGCGGGGGACACCGATTTCTCTTGGTTGCTCGCGCGCTTGGTGGAGATGGGCTGCGTGGGCATGGG
>CAYOBT010000480.1:0-2458 GCA_964402205.1 uncultured Anaerolineales bacterium | reverse complement strand
CATGGCCACGGATCAACTGGAATCCCCCACCTATACGCTGCACCTGGCCGAAGCACACGCTGCCCCACCTGGAACGAGCGCACACGCTCGCCAAGGCTGACAACGGTCCCGACGCTCTCGTGGCCTAGTACCAGGGGCAAGGGTATCTGAGAGACAAAGTGTCGCTCGATGATCTTGCGATCGGTCGAGTTGCAGATGCTGCAAGCCTCGATACGCACCAGCGCCTGGTAGGGGTCAGGCTCAGGACGGGGCAAGTCGTCGACAACGGCAAAGGTGTTCGGTTCCGTGACTAGCACTGCCTTCATGGGTACCTCCCTCGTGTGCTGCGCATCCTAGCATTCGGCGATGCCAACGTCAACAGGGGCAACTTTCGATTGTAACCGAACCGTAACCCCGGGGCGTATCCATCCCGCTATAGTATAGGAGCAGGCTTGAGCCAAGCAGCGGCTGCAAGGAGGAGCCGCCGATAACCGGATTGAAACTTTGGTGCCGTATCCTGTCAGTAGAGAGCGTGCTCGATAGCACGCACAAGACGGCCCGGGGGAGGTTCATATGATGAGGGAGACTCGTACGAGTCTGCGATGCGCCTTGCATCGCAGCGGCGCCAGAGCGCGCAAGGTCGTGGCTTTGGCATTGGTTCTCATAGTCGCAGTGATGGCGACGGCGGGACCTGCTCTCGCTGAGCAGACCGTCACACTCTGTTTCGACAGTACGGGGTCTGGCAGGAACGTGAGAGGTTGGCTGCCGGATCAGACGTCGGCTCAAACGTACTGGGCCGGCGTTTTGAATGTGCATATCGATGGCACTGGGCTGCGGGCATTCTGCATCGACATCCACAACCGCATCTCTCCTGGAAGATGCTACGACGGTAGTACGTTTGGCGTGACCTCGGGATGGGTTGCACGGACGATGGCCGACTACCCAGCGGAGTCGGGCCTTAGCAAGACCGAGGCCGCTGCCCGGCAGGCGGCCATTTGGTACTTTTCCGACGGGTTTGTGCTGGATCCGAGCTACAATGCTTCGATCTATGCACGCGCCCAGGAGATCATCCAGGATATCGAGGCCAAGTGTTCCTCGGGTGCATGTGATCCGTTGTTGCCATCGCAGCTAGACCTCGATCCTGCCAGCGAGGTCGACTGGCTCACGCCGGATGGCCAGGGTGGATTCCTCGAGGACGAGCACATGCTGACGGTGAGCGTCACGCGAGGCTCGGGCCCCGTAGCGGGCGCCGAGGTGACCGTGTCAACGACCGTTGGCGAGCTGTCGTGGGAAGCCCAATCTGGTACCAGCATCACCGTTGAGACCGGACCCGACGGCACCGCCGTGGTCATGCTGAGGCATGATGCGGTGGGGACCGCGGTCGTCAACGCGACGTATGTAGCCAGCTTCCCTTCGGGGACCATTATCAACCCTGGCATCGATGTCCAGAAGGTGGTCATTGGGGAGAGCTTTGAGTATCCGCTGACCGCCTCGGCCACCAAGCAGTGGGAAGAGGGCGAGCGGATCATCGTGCAAAAGTTCGACGATGCCAACGGCAACGGCATCCAGGACGATGGCGAATCGCTGATCGACTGGACCATCTCCTATCGAGAGCATGGCTCAGGCGATCCGTGGACCTCGGTCGCGTTGGGCGATGACGGCAGCCATGTCCTGGGTGGGCTCGAGCCTGGCCTGACATGGGACGTCCGAGAAGAGCCGCGCAGCGGATGGCTAGCGACGACCCCGACACTGGTGGAGGGCGTTACTCCACCGGCTGTGATCAAGTTCGGCAACCTAGAGCTCTCCACGGTAATTGTGGCCAAGTACCATGATCTGGATGGCGATGGCACGCGTGGAGCGGATGAGCCAGGTCTCTCGGGCTGGGGGTATGCGCTCTATCGCGATACGCCGGATGGATGGTCATCCAGCGGCTTTGACACGACGGGGTCTGCCGGGTTGGCCTCTTTCAACGATCTGGCCGCCAACGGGTATCGCGTTGTCGAGTTGGTGGTATCCGGATGGTACACGTCGACGCCGGCTACTGTGGATCTGGATCTCGATGCCGGATCCGTGTACACAGCCGCCTTTGGCAACCTCCAGACCGGTAGTCTCGTTCTGAACAAGACCTGGCTCTGGGATGAAGAGCCCGTCGATCCGCCCGACGCCCCAGCAACGGTGTGCGTACGCCGAACGGGCCCGGGCACGCTGGCTCAGGACTTGGTGCCGACGGATGGCGACGGCACGGCTCTGACGCCGAATGGTGACGGCTGGTACTGTCAGCCCATTGCGGATCAAGTTGTGTTCCAGAATCTATGGCCCGGAGTGTATGAAATTGACGAGGTAGCTCCTGACGGTTGGCTAGCTGCCCCTGTGAGCGATGTCACGCTGTTGAGTGGCGCCACCGAGGAGCGGACTATCGAGAACACGCTGCAGCCCGGCAGCCTGACGGTGACCAATGTGGTGGCGTGGGGCGACCTGA
>CAYOBT010000479.1:0-2460 GCA_964402205.1 uncultured Anaerolineales bacterium | reverse complement strand
GAGGCCGAGGTGTCGTAGATTCTCCGCCATCTCCAGTCCGATGAATCCGCCCCCGACCACGATGGCTTCTTGCACTTTGACCTGCTGGAAGTGTTCCTTGATGCGATCCATGTCGGGGATGGTGCGAAGTGCAAGGACGCCAGGCAGATCGATGCCGGGGACAGGCGGCGCGAAGGGCTTGGCGCCCGGCGATAGCAGCAGCTTGTCGTATGCGATGGCGTAGATGCTTTCCGACTCTAGGTTGCGCACGTCGACCTCATGCTCGCTGGGGCGAATGCCGATCGCCTCGTGTCGTGTTCGGACGTCGAGGTTGAACTCTGTCTCGCGCTTCTCCGGAGTCGAGACGAGGAGCGCCTCGCGATTCCTGATGGCGCCACCAATGGCGTACGGCAGACCGCAATTGGCAAAGGAAACGTAGGGACCGCGCTCCAGGACAATGATCTTGGCGTGTTCGCTCAGCCGACGCAGCCGCGCCGCCGCTGTTGCGCCACCAGCCACGCCGCCAACGACAACGTATGTCGCCATCTGCCTACCCCCACGTCTCAAGTAGCTCAAGATCGTGCAAACGATCACGATTATACCCTAGGGGGGTAAGGTTATCAAGTGACGACATGGCAAAAGGCCGTCCCCTCCCAGGGGGGACGGCCTTTGGACGCACCCAACGTGGTGCAGCTAGGGTGTCAGCGCGACTCGCAGGGTTTGGCCCTGGCCTACGACGATCTCTGGCGAGAAGACGACGTTGCAGCCTTCTTTGGCTGGCTTACATCTACACGGCAGTGTCTCGCCCGAGATGGAGGCGTGTGCCTGGCTTCCGGACAGCGTCCCCAGGCCAAGTGTCGCGAGCGTCAGGCTGCCGTGGATCACAGCAAGCTCAGCGCACCCGGCTTGGCTCTGCTGGAAGGTGCCCCAGCCCGACCCCGTCGACCAGAAGCTTCGGAAGGGATCGGTCTCGAGCTTTGGCGCGAAGCGAATCGTGCGACGGGGCATGTCCACCTGCACGCCCGAGAGGGCCAGCAGCACCGACCAAGATGCCAGCGATCGCGCATAGTGGCTCCCGCACTCGAACTCGTTCCAGGGATTGCGGCGTCGCCCGTCGTGCCGCGAGCGCACGCCCTTGACAATGGCCAAGCCCTCATCGACGAATCCCTCGTAGATAAGGTGGCTGGCCACCTGGTACTCGATGCCACACCAGACCTCGTCCGAGTAGACAAAGGGGAAGCGAGGTCGATTCCCGTGTGGCCAGGAGCAGAGCAGCAGCCCTTGCTCATCGTTCAGGGCATAGATCCGCTGGGGATTCGGGTGCTCCCAAAAGTCGGTGCGCCAGTTGTATTCGAACACGGCCTTGACGGCGCTGCGCACTTGATCGGAATCCAGCAGATGCCCCAGGCCCACCATGTGCGCGAACCACTGTCCGATGAGCTGATCCGACAGGCATCCTTCGCCATATTGGTACTTGACGTCGACGTCGTCTGGGCAGCGCTGGATATAGTACTCGCCGTTGAACAGATCCTCGGTAGCGGCCTTGCCTCGCTCATAGACTTGATGGTAGAGAGCAGCACGGTCCTTGTCGCCAAGGTGCTCCGCGAGAAGCGTGGCCGCGCGCAAGGCTCCCAGATAGAACGAGCCAATCATGGTGTTCGGGCCGACGAACTCGATGTCGTAGGTGTTATGCTGAATTCCGGTGATGACGCCATCGCGGTTAGGATCCCACTGTTCCCACGCGTACTCCAAGGCTTTGGTCACCTTGGGCCATAGGTGCCTCAGCCACTCGTCGTCCCCCGAGATGAGCCAGTCCCGGTACACCTTGAGAACTCCGCCAAGCTGGCCATCGGCTGCGGCGTGAAACTCCCACATGGGGCTTCCAAGTGGCAGCTGCAAGCGGAAGGCCATGTGGCCATCGGGGCGCTGATTGTGGGTATAGTCAGCGTTGCGTAGCGACCGCTCGAGCGACGGGAAGAGAAAGGCCACGGTCTGCGCATAGTTCCACACATGGGTGCATGATCCCTCACAGCATCCGGCGTGGCCATGGCAGCCCTCGAACCCGTAGAAGGTGCCATCTTCCAGGCGGAGTACCGTTGGGCTGTGGAGAATGGACGCCTGGCTCGAGAGCGCGTCCAGGACGTGATCGGGCAGCGTGCTCCCGAGCAGCGCGTCGGCGAACGCCTTGGTCTCGCTGTAGAGCCGGTTTTCGTTGGCGGCATAATAGTGCGCCACGTCTGTGGCGTCTTTCCACTGCGATGCGTAGTAATTGCGCCACTGTGCCTGGCCAGGGCCACATTCATCGCAAGGCTCTGCCGATGCCCAGTACTTGACGAACGTAGGAAAGTGCCACGCCAGGAGGATGGGAAACGTAACCTCGTCGCCGGGCTCGAGGGTCGCCAGGAGCCCAAGGGTGCCGACGTCCGATGCGCCATCCTCCGAGGGTCCCAGATCCCGAGGAGATAGCCGGCCCTCGCGGGA
>CAYOBT010000478.1:0-2467 GCA_964402205.1 uncultured Anaerolineales bacterium | reverse complement strand
TTTGCTCAAGGAGTACCAGTCATGAGTCAGAGCAGGGCGGAGGCATCGGCTCGACTGGCGAGGCGCGTCTTTGAGGGCGTGTCGGCAGTGCGTGGTCCCGTTGTGGTTCTCGAGGGCGTCACCGGTGTTGGCTACAACGAGGCTGCGGAGGTGCTGCTTCCGGACGGTAGCGTGAGGCGCGGCAGAGTGCTTGAGGCCAGTCACGATGCGACGGTGGTCGAGGTCTGGGACGGTACCGCCGGCATCGCGATCAACTCGGCCCGCGTGCGTTTTGCCGGCCATGGCCTGCGCTTTCCCGTGTCGCTTGCCATGCTCGGGCGAACGTTCGACGGCTTGGCGCGACCCATCGACGACATGTTGGCGCCGCTGCCCGAGGAGATGGTCGATGCCAACGGAACGCCCATGAACCCCGTCCGTCGCGCGTACCCGCGCGACCTCATTGTCACCGGCGTGTCGGCCATCGACGTCACCAACACCCTCGTGCGCGGCCAGAAGCTCCCCATCTTTACCGGAGCCGGCCTCCCGCACAACCAGCTCGCAGCACAGATCGCCGGCCAGGCCCACTTGCTAGAATCCGACCAGGACTTTGCCGTCGTGTTCGTGGCCATGGGCGTGAAGCATGACGACGCTTCCTTCTTTGCCCAGCGTTTCCGCGAGAGTGGCGCCATGGCCAGCACGGCGGTCTTTCTCAACCTCGCCGACGATCCCCCCATGGAGCGCATCGTCGCACCACGCGCTGCTCTCAGCCTGGCTGAGCACCTTGCTTTCCAGCACGGCATGCATGTTCTGGTGATCATGACCGACATGACAAACTATGGCGAGGCCCTCCGCGAGCTATCTAGCGCCCGCGACGAGGTCCCGAGCCGCAAGGGCTACCCAGGCTATCTCTACAGCGACCTAGCTTCGCTCTATGAACGGACGGGGATGCTCCGAGATCGGCCCGGCTCGATCACCCAGTTGCCCATCCTCTCCATGCCCAACGATGACATCAGCCACCCGATGCCGGACCTCACGGGCTATATCACCGAGGGTCAGCTGGTCCTGAGCCGCGCTCTGGATGCTCGCGGTATCTACCCGCCTTTGGATATCCTGCCGTCTCTGTCGCGCCTGATGAAAGACAGCATCGGCGAGGGATTGACGCGCTCCGATCATCCTGCGGTGGCCAATCAGCTCTATGCTGCTTGCAGTCACGTGCAGGAGGTAGAGTCGCTCGCCTCCGTGATCGGCGCCGACGCATTGTCGCCCAGGGATCAGCGCTACCTGCGGTTTGGGGAGGCCTTTGAGGAGCTCCTTCTCAAGCAGCGACCGGACGAGTCGCGAGCCCTGGATGAAAGCTTGGACCTGGCATGGCAGGTGCTCAGCGTCTTGCCCGAGGAGGAGCTCTCGCGGATCAGCGACAGGGAGTTGGCCCATCGGTACCTCGGGGACGAAGCGCTAGAACGGGCGGGCTCGGATACCTCTATGGGGTTGCTCGGGCGCCAGTTGTCCCCTTCTGGTGACGCCGAGTTGTCTCGACGTCACGCCGAAAAAGAGGGCAAGGGATGACACCGACCGGCGCCGATGTCCCTTCCACACGAGCTGGCTTGCTCCAGGTGCGACAGCGGCTGGGGACGGCGCGGCGGGGATTTGAGCTGCTCGATCGCAAGCGCGATGTGCTCATTGCCGAGATCCTCTCAACGGTGGAGGAGGCGGAGGCGGTTCGCAATGAGACGCGCGATCGCTTTGCGCAAGCATACCAACGCCTCGAGATGGCGCGAGCTGTCATGGGCACGGAGCGGGTGCGACGCATGGCGCTCTCTGGTCAGCGCAGCGTGGATGTGGCCATCACTCCTCGCAGCGTAATGGGCGTCATTGTTCCGTCAGTGCGGTACGAGGTCAAAGATGCGGCGCCCACCTATGGCTCTGGGACGTCGAGCGTGGTGATGGATCAAGCACGGCTCGACTGGGCGGCGGTGCTGGAGCCCATCGGCCGGCTGGCCGAGAAGGTTACCACGGTATGGCGTCTCTCGCTAGAGCTGCGTCAGACGCAGCGTCGGCTGAACGCGCTGGAGCACCTGTATATCCCCATGTACCAGGAGGCGGTGGAACGCATCGAGCAGGTGCTGGAGGAAAAGGAGCGCGAAGAGTTCTACCGGGCCAAGCGCGCCAAGGCCAAGCTGGAGGCGCGCCGTGCGTCAAGGGGGAAAGGCTGACGGTTCACTGGCCTCGCCCGTGACTTTTGCGTGTCGTTGGGGCTTGGGCAGGTTCCTTGCACCGGGCTGGCTACGCCCATTTCACAATTCAGGCTGGGGTGGACTGCGCTGCCGTTTGCAGAAAGGCAGCGTTCTCGCTATTCTATAGCTTGGAGGTTGAGAAATGGCCGAGTCCTGGTATCGTGAGAGCTTTGGTGCCGAGTACCTGACGCTCTACGCCCATCGCGACGCTGCAGAGGCGCAGGCCAATGTGGGAGCGGTCGTGGAACTGGCCG
>CAYOBT010000477.1:0-2473 GCA_964402205.1 uncultured Anaerolineales bacterium | reverse complement strand
CGCCCCTCGCGCAACCCGCCTTCCCAAGGGCCATACATCCACGCATCGGCAGGGCCGGGGTCCACCACATCCATGTGGGCGTGCAGCATGATACTGGGCCCACTGCACCCGGCGATACGGCCCAGAACATTGCCCGCGGAATCGACACGGACGTCATCATAGGCCATCTGCCGCATCGTACTGGAGACCAGCTCCGCCATCGCGCCCTCATTACCCGAGAGGCTCGGCGTCTGGATCGCGCGTCGGATGAGATCGGTGAGCTTTGGCTCCCAGGCTTTTGCCATTGCGCGTGCGTTCGATGGTTTCATGGTTCGTCTCCCTGGGCAGCAACGGCGAGCCCTCTCGCTAGGACCCGCCATCCACATCGATATCGATAATCTGATAGCCAAAGGTATTCAGAACCAACGTGTCACCGTAACGTGTGACACGAGGCGCATCTTGCCGGTAGAGATGGATATGCCCATGGATCAGGTAGCGGGGCTTGAACGCATCCATCAACCACAGAAACGCCCGGAAGCCCTGGTGACACAGGTCGTCAGCATCGTGAATGCCTTGAGGCGCCGCGTGGGTTATCAGGATATCCACGCCACGCCCGGTGCGCCATCGATGCGGTAGAAGCTTGGGCGCCATCTTGGCCGCCAGCATCTCCATCTGCAACTGGGTGAATTGGTGAGGCCCCGGCCGGTAACGCATCGAGCCCTCGAGGCCGGCCAGACGCAATCCCTTGTACGCCACGACCCGACGATGGAGGTTGATGCAGCCCTCGGGCTCGGTTCTGACACTACCGTCCTGCGAGCTTATCAGAGACTGGGCGTGGTTGCCCAGCACATAGTAGAGTGGCTTGCCCAACATTGTCACCACAAACTCGAGGTACTCAAAGGGTAGGTCGCCGCAACTCAGAATCAGGTCCACATCCCCAAAGCGATCGCGGATCGCCGGGCTGTACACGCGGTCGTCCACCACGTCGCTCAGGGTCAGGATCTTCATCGACACCTACCGGCTCTTGCTGGCCTCTCATTAGCAGCGACGCTCCCAAAACGATTATAGGTGTCGGCCCTGCCCTCGGCAAAGGGAAAGCGATCCTCACTGTGCTATTGACAGCCAAGCCGTGCTCCGAGAGAATGCGTTCTGTCTAGGCCTCGATTCGTGGAGGTGTGTTGTGGTCTTGGAATCGCTTCGTCGCGTCTATCCCGAGCTCACACCAGGCCAGCAGGCGCTAGCCGACTATGTGACGCGATCGTACCGAGAGGTGGCGTTCATGACAGCCGCTCGGGTCGCGGAAGCCGTGGCCATGAACGAGGCTACCGTGATCCGTTTCGCGCAGCGTCTTGGCTACGAGGGCTATCCAGAAATGCAAGCGGCCATCCAAGAGGCGGTGCTTGCGGAGCTTGAGGGCCCTCAGCCGCCGGCCGAGCCTCAGAGCTTTGTCGAGATTTTCCGCGCTTCTCTGGTACGCTCCAGCGAGCGTGTCAGCTCGATGGCCACCCTAATCTCAACAGATGCGGTGGAGAGAGCCGTCACCATGCTCGCGACGGCCAGCGACGTTCTCGTCATCGGCTCGGGAGAGGGGGCCACACTGGGGGAGCATCTGGTGAGGCAGCTGCGCGTGATAGATCTGCGCCTCCAGGCAGTATCAGCTGACGCCGGCGATCTGGCCCATGCGCTGGCCCGACTTTACCCAGGGGATGTGGTCATCGGATGCGGCGGCACCACCGGTAGCACGGTCGTGGCCGCGGCGCTCGAGGCGGCCAAGCCCTTGGGAGCTCGCACACTTGCGCTCTCGCTTACGCCGCTTGCTCCCGAGGCGCAAGTGGCGGACGTGGCCATGGCCCCTGCGCCGTCAGATGATCCCCTCGAACCTGGACTGTCTTACCTCGCTGCCGTGGTGGATGCGCTCGCCCAGACGTTGCTGGTGGCCCAGCCAGATGCGCAGCAACGCATCGCACGAGTATCTGCCATACGGGAGCAGCTCAGGGAGTATCGAACGTCGGTGGAGGATCGGTAGCCGAGACGGGAGGGAGGCGAGACCAAACTAGGCGTAATCCCCACCATGCCGTGTGCCCTTTGTCTTGAACCTGGTTACCCAGGTGGGTGCCTGCCGCCGATCCCTCGGACGGACCGCGAGACCTACGGATACCCGGCTCCCTAGACACGTGTGTTGGCTCAAAACGCTTTTGGCATCACGCACACAGTAGGGATTACGTACATAGTGTAGCACAATCCGCGCTCAGTGCAAGCTGGCACCCTGGGTCGCACCAGCGCGAACTCACACAGCAAAGAGGGGCCAGCCTCAATCGGCCGCCCCCGTCTTGCTCGTAAGGGCCTCAGCCCGTGTAGTAGAGCTGATACGTGATGATGTACTGCTCGCCGGGCAGGATGTCCAGCGTCCCGGTTCTAGGCGATTCGTTCGTCCAACCCATCGTTGGGCTCTCGGTCCGTATGAGCACGTACTCCCACTTGTCCGGATCCAAAC
>CAYOBT010000476.1:0-2482 GCA_964402205.1 uncultured Anaerolineales bacterium | reverse complement strand
TGCTCTCCAGCTCGCGCTGGTAGCCTTGGTACGCCTCAAAGACCGGCTTGGGGCAGGCCCCAAAGGAGCCATGGTTCAGGTGCACGATGTTGGGGTCGAGCAGGAACAGATCGCGCAGGACCAAGGCGGGGTCCGCCTGGGTCGTCGCTACGCGCCTAGCCACGGTCGCGGACGAAGGCATCGATGATACTCCTAGATTGGGTCCCGATCCGCGGGAAACGGGGAATGCGTCCTCCAACAGGTCGCCGGCCCCCCGATTGGGGAGCCGGCGACGTCCAGCGTAGGCTGCGCGCTCGGCGCAGGGCGGCTATTCCATGGCGTACAGCAGCTTGATCTCGTCGGCGCGCAACACCTGATGGGCGGGTTCGGGCTCGCCATGCTCATCCAGCAGACGCTGCCGTGGCCCTCGCAGCCGCAGCGTCACCGTGCGATCCTCCTGCATCAGATTGACCAGCAGGACGGCGTCGCGATCGGCATGGCGCACGTGCACGGGCACCACCAGCGGGTGCCCCTCCAGCACCACCGAGCGCACGATCTTGCCCAGCACCCCGCGAATGTCGCGCAGGAGCGTGTCCATGAACGCCTCGGCGACGTCCTGCCACACGTACGGGATGATGGTGAGGTCGGCGCTGGTATAGAGCATCCCCGCCGGCTTGACCGCGTCGCAGGAGAAGGTCACCTGGCCGCCCGCGCCCTTGGTCACGTCGCTGATACCCAACGCCTCGTTGAGGGGCGCGCCCTCCAAGAGCGCCGCGCCATCCAGCACCAGGTGGCGTCCCTGGACCGTGTCCAAGTTCACGTCCCAGACGCTGCGGCCCGTCACGGCCAGCACCGAGCCACTGCCATCATCGCGCCAGCCACCCTGCCGCACGCACGTGCTAAAGAGCCCCGCCATGCTGAACAGCGGGAAGGCCTGGCGATCGCGGACACGCTGGGTGGGTTGCCTGTCGCCGCGCCCGGCGGCCGGCGTCCGCAGGATGACGATGGGGTCCACCTGGCGGTCGGCGTAAGCCATCACCTGCGCCCACATGTCGATCTCGTCCACGTCCTCCTCGAGGTAGCTCTGGTGGATGACCCAGTCCGGCACGCAAGGGCAATAGGAGACGGCGCTGCACCCCGCCGCCAACCCCAGCGCCACCTTTTTCAGGACCCACGCGTGGGTGACGCCCTCAAAGTAGGTGGTCTCGGTCCAGGCTTCGGTGGCCTGCGGGTACCAGCTCACGTGGTAGCTGGCCGAAAGGTACTCGATGACCTGGCTCTCGGGCAGGATGTACTCGCGGGCCGTGAAATGCCCCTCGCCCGCCCGGAGCAGCGGCGGATCCTGCATCGCCTCGACCAGCTGATCCACGTCCAGGCCGTCGCGCTCCTCGCCGAACCAGCGGATCATCAGCCCCATCTGGACGTTGGGGTTCACCTCGCGGGCGGTGTCGCACATGCTCTGCCACATGCGGGCGAACCGCTCGGTCTTTTGCGTCATCCACACGTCGTGGACCGCCTGGTCCGCCAGGACGTCGTCCCGTGTGACCGGGCGTCCGACCTCGGCCGAGACCTCGGCCATCACCGCATCGGAATAATCGGCGGCCGTGCTGGTATGCGGATGCCCCGCGCCCTGATCGCCGTCGTGGCGGTATTCGTCGTCGAACCAGATCTCGTCGAACACGGCGGCCAGCTCGCGCACGACGCGCTGGTTCTGGCGCTCCCACGCCTCATCGAGCGCGGCCGTGGCATACACCGGGTTGCCAAACTCGTTGACGGCATAGCTCCAGTCGGTGGGGAGCAGGCCCAAGTCGTCGCCAGGCTCCGCGATGAGGTCACCCTCCCAATGCAAGGGAGGCTCGGGCGGCGTCCCATCCTCGTTATAGTAGCGGCCCATGGCGGGGTGCCCAACGGCAAAGACCTCCGCCCAGCAACTGATGCCATCCTCGGCCAAGCGATCGCGATACTCGCGAAAGCGGGCGGGCTCAGCCAGCAGCTTGCCCGTCACCGAGGCCAGAATGCCGATATGCGTGATGTTCTCCGCCTTGCAGGCGGCCACGATCTCGTCATAGCGTTCGTCCAGCGCGCTAACCCGTGTTGAATAGGCTGTACACCGAACCATCGCGTACCCCTCCTCTGCTAGTCAGGTGGCTTCCAGCTCGATCATAGCGCGAGGATGCAGGGCGTCAAGCAGGTGGAGCATCTAGCCCGCCGAGGAGCGCTGCCGACTGAGCCGAACCAGGCTGCGCTGGGTCTTGACGACATAGCGCCAGTAGGCCCGTGAGCGGCTGGAGACGCGGTTGGCGGCGGTTCGGAGCTTGGCGGGGGTCTCGTGCTCGAGGATCAGGTCGCGGGCGGCGGCATCGTTGGCCTCATCGGCGCGCGCCATGGCGTCCATCTTGCGGTAGCGCTTCAGGACGGGCGACAGCGCGGCGATCACCTTGGCGCCATAGTCCAACGACTTGGTCACGTCCACCAGATCCACGGTGCCCTGCAGCGGCTCGGG
>CAYOBT010000475.1:0-2483 GCA_964402205.1 uncultured Anaerolineales bacterium | reverse complement strand
AACCGCTGGCCGCCGACGGTCGCCCAGCTCGCGCGGCCAGCGAGCTGGTGGCGTCCGCATACCTACCTCTTTCCAGAGGCCGCCGGCACGGTGTTGTCAAGCATTCTGGCCAACGACGACCCCGTTGCCGTGGGGCACATGTGGAGCATCTCGCCGCGTGGCCGCTGGAAGCACAACATGCTGGGCGCTCTGACGCTACCCCTGGGCCATCGCGACCTCATGCCGCTTCCGGAAGAGGTCGTACCGGCGGACCGGGGGCAACTGCGTGACGAGATGCACGCGCGAGGTATCCGCTATGTGATCCTGGACGATCAGGAGGACGTGCCGGTCGTTCTGCGGTACCTCGCTGAGGACGAGACGGTCGTGCCAGGTTTTGTTGTCTTGACGATGCCTGTTGAATAGACGTGTGCGGTTGATCTGGGGATCTGGTGGAGAGAGCCATGCATGTTGAGAGCATACTGGGACCGCGTCAGTATGAACAGCCGAGCATCGGCGTGTTTGGATGCGGGCTGGCTGCCTACTGGCCGCAGTTCCCGGGCTTGCTGGAGAGATTGCTAGAGTATCAGCGTCTGTTTGAGGAGCGCGTGACAGACCTGGGAGCAGAGGTTACATCCGGCGGGCTCGTGGACACGCCCACTGCGGGACGCGAACTGGGCGATCGCTTCCGGCGCCAGGGCGTCGACATGCTCTTCTGCTACATGAGCACCTACACCACGTCCGCCAACGTGGTGCCGGTAGCCCAGCGCGCTGGCGTCCCCATGGTCATCATCTCGCTGCAGCCGCACGCGGCGATGGACTATGCGCGGGCCAGCACCTTCATGCAGCTTGAGCACGACAACCAGACGAGCCTCCCTGAGGTCTGCAACGCGCTCGAGCGAGCGGGTCTGCCTCTGGCAGGGCTGGTGGTCGGCACGCTCCATGATGACGCGCACGCTTGGTCTCGGATCGACGGCTGGGTCAAGGTAGCCCGCGCCTATGCTGCCGTACGAGATGCCTGCCTGGGCTTGATGGGGCATGTGTACGAGGGCATGCTGGACATGAACGCGGACCCGACGCGCTTGGAGGGGGTTTTCGGGCTGCATTGCCAGCATCTGGAGCTGGACGATCTCCAGGTGCGCGTGGATGCCGTTACTGAGAGCGAGGTGAAGGGCAAACTGGAGCAGATCCACGCGCTGTTCGACATGCCCGAACCTGGCTCTGATCCCATCGCGGGCCCCGCCAAGCCGGAGGATCTGACGTATTCGGCGCGGGTGGCTTGCGGGTTGGACCGCTTGGTGGGCGAGTTCGGTCTCACGGGCTTGGCGTACTATTATCGGGGGCTGGATGGGAATGCCAACGAGCGTTTGGGATGCTCGCTGATCGTGGGCGCGTCGCTGCTGACGGGGCGCGGGATTCCCATCGCTGGCGAATGGGACATCAAGAACTGCGTCGCCATGCTGATCGTGGATCGGTTGCAGGCGGGTGGAAGCTTCTGCGAGCTGCATCCCTGCGACTTTTCCAATGACTTTGTGCTGGTGGGCCATGATGGGCCCCATCACATCGGCGTCGCCCAGGGCAAGCCGGTGCTTCGAGGACTCTCGATCCTGCATGGCAAACGTGGCGCCGGCGTCAGCGTCGAGTTCTCGCTGCGTCACGGACCTATCACCTGCGTGGCCCTGGCAGAAACCCTGGGCGGGCATCTGAAGTTCATCACAGCGGAGGGCGAATCGCTGCCGGGCCCTATCCCAGCGACAGGCAACACCAATACCCGCGGGCGTTTTCCGCCGGACGTGGGCACCTTTGTGGAGAACTGGAGCTTGGAAGGCCCCACGCACCACTTTGCCCTGGGAGTAGGTCACACTGCCGGGCTAGTGGAGCAATTCTCTCGCTGCTATGATGTACATCACGTGTGTGTGACAGAGCCGGGGCATCGGCGAGGGAGCATCGGTAGCGGACGACGGTCTCGGGGCTAGCTGGCTGGCAGCGACCCACTAGCCTATCCCGAGTCTGCGCTGCAACGGGCTATTCCTAGGTCGAGGGGGAAGTATCGTATCGGGCAACGCAACGGGCATCGTCTTCAAGTTTCAACAAGGAGCAGGCATCATGGCACGGTTCGACTTTCCTCTAGAAGTGCTCAGAGAGTATCGGCCCCAGCGAGAAGAGCCCGACGACTTTGACGCGTTTTGGGCCAAGACGCTCGACGAGGTGCGGCAGCATCCCCTGGATGCTCGGTTCGAGGCCGTGGAGCCGGCGCTGGCATTGGTTGACGCCTATGACGTGACCTTTAATGGTTGGGGCGGCCAACCGATCAAGGGATGGTTTCTCCTGCCGCATGGTGCCGAGGGACCACTGCCGGCCATTGTGCAGTACATTGGCTATGGCGGGGGGCGCGGTTTTGCCTTTGACCACACGCTTTTCCCTTCGGCGGGCTATGCGTTGTTTGTGATGGATACGCGTGGGCAGGGCAGCGCGTGGACGCATGGCGCGACGCCGGACAACGCCCC
>CAYOBT010000474.1:0-2485 GCA_964402205.1 uncultured Anaerolineales bacterium | reverse complement strand
ACGAAGCCATTCTACCCGCACTAGGCTTCTGCACCTAACCGTCAGATCGGTTTGACTGGACCTTGACAGGTTCTTGACGCTATGATATACTCTCAAGTAGATAGTCGTTATCTAATGATAGAGAGATGCCTTGCGCGGATGAGCGTTGGGCTGCACCTAGAGGTGAGTAGGGAGGTGTCCCGCCTGCTGCGTTGGCAGCGACAGGGTGACGATCAGAGACAGATCCGTGAGACATAAAGGAGTATGGCGAAATGGCCAAGGTAGCACGTGAGATGGTGGAGCGTTCGGGGATCGACGTAGATGAGCTGCTCGAGCTGCTCGTGACAAACGCCGCCGCTGAGTTGACGACCTTCTACTACTATACGGTTCTTCGCGCCAACCTGATCGGGCTCGAGGGCGAGGGCATTAAGGCCATCGCCGAGGCGGCGCGCATCGAGGACCGGAACCACTTTGAAGCATTGGTGCCGCGCATCTATGAGCTGGGCGGCAAGCTTCCCGAAGACATGCGCGTCTTCCACGACATGTCGGCCTGCCCGCCCGCCAGCCTGCCAGAGGACCCCACCGACGTCCAGGCGATCCTCAAGGTGCTGGTGAACGCGGAGCGTTGTGCCGTACGCGGCTACACACACATCTGCAACCTTACCGCTGGCAAGGACCACCGCACCTACGCCCTGGCGCAAGCGATCCTGAATGAGGAGATCGAGCACGAGTCGTGGTTCTCCGAGTTCCTTGGCGAGGGGCCGTCCGGCCACTTTATGCGGCAAGGGGAGACATCGCCCTTTGTGCGTCCGTTCATGCCCTAGGGCACCGCACCTGAGGCGACTGAGAGACCCGGCCATGCGCCGGGTCTCTTGCTTGTGATGCGAGGAGGACCAATGCAGGCGGCGATGCTGAGACTGACGCGGGAGACGTTGGCAGAGTTCGACGGAAAGCAGGGCAGGCCCGCCTATGTGGCCTGCCAGGGATGCGTCTATGACGTGTCCGACAGTTGGGCTTGGCGGCGCGGCCGCCACTGGGCTCGTCACAGCGCGGGTACCGATCTCACCGCATGTATGCGAGATGCCCCTCACGGCGAGGAGCTGTTGGCCCGTTGCCCCATGGTGGGCGTGCTGGTCGATGAGATCGAGTGATCGTTCTGGTCTGGACGAGCTAGCTCCCTTGCTGCCACTGATGCGCTGTGATAGGCTAGATGAGGAGCTGGAGCTTTGAGGGGGTGCTCATGCTCGGCAGGGGCTGTCCGGGAGCGCGTATGATCCGTGAGGCTCGACCCGAGTACGTGGACTGTCCCCACTGTGGCACCGAGGTTGAGATCTGGACCGACGAAGCCGTCGCTCGTTGCCCCGAGTGTGACGGTTTGGTGACGCGTGAGGCAGGTCCGTCTTGCGTGGACTGGTGCCCCCACGCCGTCGAGTGTGTGGGCCTGGAGACGTATCGTAGGCTAAAGGGCGAGCCAAAGGACGGCTAGCGCGCTCCACAACAGAGGCCGGCTGACGGAGCGATGTCGAACGGGGACCTGGGCGTCCCCGTTCTTGCGTATGCGGTGGTCAGGATGGCCGCGCTTGGGCGTTCGGCGGGAGAGGCATCATCCGGTGCTTGGGAGGTGGGTCCCGTCGGCCTATAATCGTCTGGATGGATGACAGTGTGATGGGGCACGAGGAGGCGCATGGTGGTAGACCCGAGAACGTCCAAGCTGGCCAAGCTGCTGGTAGGCTATTCGGCCAAGGTTGAGCCGGGCGATTGGGTGGTGATCCGCGGCACCGCGGAGGCAACGCCGTTGATGCACGAGCTGGTTCGAGAAACATTGGCGGCCGGCGGCCACCCCACTGTCTTGTGGGACGATGAGCAGGTCTCGGAGCTGATGCTGCGCAACGGCAACGACGACCAGGTGACCTTTGTCTCGCCTGTGGACGAGCTCACCATTGGGAAGGCCGATGCCCTTATCCGCATCGGGGCGCCGCGGAACACGCGGGCGCTATCGGGCGTCGATCCTGCGCGGCAGCGGCTGCAGCAACGCGCGCGTCGGCCGCTCTTTGAGGAATACCTTTGCCGTGGAGACGCGGGCGAGCTCAATTGGGTCGTCACCCAGTATCCTTGCCCGGCGCTGGCTCAGGAGGCCGACATGGGGCTGGCCGATTTCGCCGATTTCGTCTTTGGAGCGACCCTGGTGGACCGGGAGGATCCTATTGCCGAGTGGCAGCAACTCCATGACATGCAGGAGCGCCTCGTCGAATGGCTGGCCGGTAAGAAGCACGTCGAGGTGCGTGGCCCCAATGCCGAGCTTTCGTTGTCCATCGAGGGGCGCACGTTCGTCAACTCTGACGGCCACCACAACATGCCGAGCGGCGAGATCTTTACCGGGCCGGTCGAGGACTCGGTCGAGGGATGGATTCGCTTCACCTATCCCGCCATCCACGCGGGACGCGAGGTTGAGGGCATCCGCCTGGCTTTCGAGTCCATCCCAGCGGTTCCGGAAGTCTCCATTCCG
>CAYOBT010000473.1:0-2493 GCA_964402205.1 uncultured Anaerolineales bacterium | reverse complement strand
TCACTGGGGCTCGCGACGCCCAGACGGCCTATATGGTCGGGAACCTGCGGCTCGAAGGTGACGAGTACACCGCCCAGGGCATGCTCTACTATATGGGGGATCTCGTCAAGGCTTTCAAGGCAGCCAGCGAGGAGGCCTAGGACACTGGCGTTCGGCTAGCGGCCCAAGCGCCCAGGCGCTCCAGCATCTGGCAACTCACGTCTAGGTTCTGGCGGCGCGCGGGGATAATGCTCATGACGTCGAGCCCTGTGCTCGTGAGCACGCGCTCGAGATCTACAGCGCAGGCATACGACCCACCCCCGCCGCCGCCAGCCACGCACAAACCCAGCGCTCGCTTGCCACGGATTCCCACGCGGCCCTCTTCATGAGTGCATACGCGTCGCACGCGATCCAGGCAGGCCCGTAGGCTCTCGCTCAGCGAGCCATAGTAGACCGGTGTCGCAAAGGCCAGCAAGTCGGCACCGCGCATGACGTCGAGGATATAAAGCAGGTCATCCTCGATCACACACGTTCCCTCGGCGCGGCAATCGCCCCAGCCGTCGTCATTGCACTGACGACAGCAGGCAATCTCGTGCTCTGGCAGAAAGATCAGGCTGGTCTCTGCGCCAGCACTCTCTGCGCCACTCAGCAGCGCCTTGGCAGCGCGCGCCGTTTGCCCCTCCCTGTTGCGGCTCCCCGAAATCAGCGCCACCGTCATCGCGCCCCCTTTCGCGTGATCCCGATGAGATGCTCACACTTGCCCAGGCATCCTCAACGGGCTAGGATGTAGATAGGTCAGAGTGTATCCGGCGGGAGGTCCGGGCCCAAGCCCTCCCGCGTGGTTCCCAAAGGAGTTAGCCATGACGGATCATCTTCCAGACCAAGTCGTCACCTATGCCGCCCCAGAAGGCACCGAAGCCTCCGATCTCTACACCCTCGAGGTGGCCGGCAAAATAGTCTTTGTCCACCCTGCGCGCGTCTCGGCCATGCCCGTGAACCAGGTATGGCCGGGCTACCAACGCCCCCAAGACCAGACCGAGATGGCAGCCTTTGCCTATGTGGATCTGGAGGGGCCAGCTAAAGTGGTTCTGGAATCCAGCCGTGACGTGGACGAGGTGGCCGTCCGGCCGCTTTCCCTGGGCATCGTCCCAAACGTGCAGGGTAACACCATCCGGTTCAGCCTCCCTGGCCCCAGTCACGTGGTGGTGGAAGTCAACGGTTGGCACCATGCCTTCCATCTCTTTGCCAGCCCCATCGAGGAGGACCCGCCCGATCCCACCGACCCGAATCTGCGCTACTTTGGCCCGGGGATCCATCATGCCGGCGAGATCGTGCTGCGCTCGGGCGAGAGCGTCTACATCCATGGCGGCGCCATCGTGTACGGTGCCATACACGCCGAGAATGCCCATGACATCAAGATCCTGGGCCGGGGCATCCTGGATTCCAGCGAGATCAAGCGCTTTGACATGGAACCCACTGTGTTCCTCGATCGCTGCCAGGACGCAGAGATCCGAGGCATTGTGCTGCGCGATCCCCACGTCTGGACAGTCGTGCCAGCCATGTGCGAGCGCGTCACCATCAGCGATCTCAAGCTCATTGGGCTCTGGCGCTACAACGCCGATGGCATCGACATCGTCAACTGCCGTGATGTGACCATCGAGGATTGCTTTGTGCGCTCATTCGACGACAGCATCGTGCTGAAGGGCTTTAACCGCTACCGCGATACGCCTAGCGACGATCTCCCCGTCGTTGAGGATGTGGTCGCTCGCGGCTGCACTATCTGGAACGACTGGGGCCGTGCGCTGGAGATCGGAGCGGAGACTCAGGTCGACCACATACGAGACGTCGTGTTCGAGGACTGCGACATCGTGCACCATGTGCACATTGCCATGGACATCCAGAATGGCGACAGGGCAGATGTCAGCGACGTGGTCTTTCGCGACATCCGAGTCGAGGACGCCATCGTCGAGCACGGACGCATTGCCGAGACAGACATCCCGCCTTCGGAGCTGGGCCGGTTGATCGAGATGATCATCCGCGAGACACCCTACAGCAAAGATAGCGAGCGTGGGCGCATCCACGATATCCGCTTTGAGAACATCTCCGTCGTGGGCGAGCCGTTCCCCGAGTCGCGCTTTATCGGGCACGATGACGACCATAGGGTCGAGGATATCACCATCCGCAACCTCTGCATTCAGGGCGAACAGATGGAGACTCCCGGCCAGGCTGCATTCGCCATGAACCCGTACACGCGCGACATACGGCTGCTCGGCCCTGAATCCTAGGAGCCGCCAGAGAACACCGATGGAAGGAAGCTCCCTTTTGCGATCCAAGCTAGCCATCCGCGGGATGCTACTGCTAGGCGTCCTCGCCATCGCGTCCTGCGCCGGTCCCAAAGCGACGCTGACTGTGTCCGAGCCAGACCCCACGCGACTACCAACGCAGGTATCCGCGGTCGCCGCCTCTCCTACCGATGCGTCCCAAGGAGAGAGCGCCACGACGCCAACCCAGACG
>CAYOBT010000472.1:0-2500 GCA_964402205.1 uncultured Anaerolineales bacterium | reverse complement strand
GCGCGCTGTCGCATGGGCATCTACTGGGCGTCGTCGGATCTGGGGGTCACCGGCGAGCCCGCCGAATCTCGCTTGGAGCGGGTCTTTTTGCGGATGCTCCGTCCAAAGGACGACGATCATGACGACAACGCCTGATATGACGCTCTATGGCTATCGGCTCCGACGCCACCAGCGCGACATCCTGGAACAGATGCGCGCCAGCCGCGACGGCGATCCGCTCCGCCTGGCCGTTTCTGCGGTGCCTGGCAGTGGCAAGACGCTCACGCTGGCGCTGCTGGCCGCCGATCTCATTGTCTCGGATCGCATCGGCGACACGGGCGAGGTGCTCGTCGTCACGGTGCAGAATTCCGCTGTGGCCAACATCAACCAGCGCATCCGCGACATCCTGCGCGACCAGGGGTTGCCGCCCGTGGGCTATCAGGTCTGCACGCTGCACAAGCTGGCCGCCGACATCATCCGAGAGCGCGCCGATCTCGCCGGCGTCTCGGAGACGCTGACGATTGTGGACGACGCCGAGTCCAGGCGCGCCCACCGTCACGCGGCGAGGACCTGGATCGACGAGCACCGTGCCTGGTGGGAATCGTTCGTGCCCGATGGCAGCGCCAACCAGCGCCAAAAGGCCATGGACAAGTGGCGCGATCGCACGCAAGAGATCTCGCGCGAGGTGACCAAGCTCGCCAAGCATCTGCGCTACACGCCCGAACGCGCCGCCGTCGAGGTTGGTCGCGACGCTGGCCCCTTTTTGCAGATGGGCGTGGCGCTCTATCGCCAGTACCAGCGCTATCTCATGGCGCGTGGGGGGCTCGATTTCGATGACCTGATCTGGCGCGCCATGGACGCCCTCCAGCAGGACCCTAGCTTTCTCCAGGCGCTGCGCCGACGCTGGCCGTTCCTTTTGGAGGACGAGGCGCAGGATAGCTCCCCGCTCCAGCAAGAGATCCTCTCGCTGCTGGCGGGCGATGCCCTCTCGTGGGTGCGCGTCGGCGATCCCAACCAGGCTATCAACAGCACCTTCACTGCCGCCGATCCGCGCTACTTTCGCCACTACCAGCGCCAACCGGACGTGGTCAAGGCGCGCTTGCCCGAATCGGGCCGCTGCGCGCAGCCCATCATCGACCTGGCCAACTATCTCGTGCAGTGGACGGTGACGTCCCACCCGTTGGAGCGGGTCCGCGAGATGGCGTTCGAGCCGCAAGAGATCGAGCCGACTCGGCCCGGCGACGCCCAGCCCAACCCGCCCGCCGACGACTCGCACATTGTCGTGCGGACAGGTGGCTTTGAGACGCCCGAGGATGAGGCCAAGGCCTTGGCTCGCTATGCGGGCGACTATTTGCGACGCATGCCCGACCGCTCCGCCGCCATCCTCTGCCCGGCCAACTGGCTTGGCGCCAAGGTCGTGGAGGCGCTCCAGGATCCGGAAGGCCCCGGCGTCCCGTTCGACGACTTGCTGCGCTCTACGCCTCAGCTTCGCCGCGTGGCCGAGGTGCTGGGCGCCATCGGGCTCTATCTCGCCAACCCCACCCGTGCGTTGGTGCTGGCCAGTCTCTACGAGACGTTGGCCCAGGACGACGGCGAGGATGCGTGCTCGTCAGAGACCATGCATCGACGACTGGCGGTGCTGAGGAGCCTTCAGCCCGAGGGATTACTGTTTCCCCAGACGACAGGTACCTTGCGCGACGAGCTGCCGCCAGGCGTGGAGCTCAGCCGCGAGAGCCTCCGCTCGCTGGAACGCTTTGCTCGGCGGGTGGCACGATGGGTCCGCGCGGCGTCGCTGCCCATTGATCAGCTCTTGCTGACCATCGGGCAGGACCTGTTCACCAAGGAGGAGGACCTGGCCCTCTGCCACACCCTCGCCGCGGGGCTGCGCTCGGCCGGCGAGATGCACCCTGAATGGCGCCTGGGTGAGCACGTCGAGGAGCTGCAGCGCGTGGCTAGCAACAAGGCCAGCATGGGCGGCCTCTCCCTGGCCGATACCGGCTATGTGGCAAAGACAGGCCGCGTGGCCGTCACCACCATGCACAAGGCCAAGGGGTTGGAGTGGGATGCCGTGTACCTGATGTCCGTGGATAGCCTCGAGTTTCCCACGCGCCTCGACGATGCCTTTCGCGACGAGCCCTACTTTATGCCGGGGCGCGCGCCCTCGGTAGAGGCCCGCAAGGAGCTGGAGCAGCTCGCGCGCGACGAGCCCATCCTCTCGGTGCTGAACATGCCCGCTGTCTCCGAGACGTCCACGGTGGACGCCTCGCGGCTGGAGACCATCGCCGAGCGCCTCCGTTTGCTTTACGTGGGGATCACCCGCGCCCGACGGGATCTTGCCATCACCTGGAGCCGACGCGGAGGTAGTCGCCAGGTGCAAGCCGCCGAGGCACTGCTAGTCTTGCATGCCTACCAGAACCAAGGAGGCCAGGCGTCATGATCAAACCGCGCCTGCCCATCGGCTACCTTTTCAGCCAGCACAGCCTGAACACCTTTCACCGTTGCCGGCGCCGCTTTTGGCTGC
>CAYOBT010000471.1:0-2509 GCA_964402205.1 uncultured Anaerolineales bacterium | reverse complement strand
ATGCCGCCTCTATCGGTGAAGCGCGCGGCGTTGCTCACCAGGTTCAGCACGACTTGGCGGATCCGCGTTGGGTCGCAGTAGACGGTCATGGCGTCCTCAATGTTCAGGGAGAGGGACAATCCCTTTTTGCCAAGCAGCGGCCTCACCACGTCGGCGCTCTCGCGGAGCAGCGCGGTGAGATCGACGTTTTCGCGATAGAGGGCGAGCTGTCCCGCCTCTACCTGGCTGAGATCGAGCACGTCGTTGACCATGGAGAGCAGGTGCTGGCTATTTCGCCGCACGATGCGCAGATCCTCGAGCAGGGTCGGCGGCAAGGGGGCCTCGTACAGCTCGGGGTGACTGACGGGCAGATCGGCCAGGCCGATGATCATGTTGAGCGGGGTTCGGAACTCGTGGCTGACCTTGGATACAAAGGCGGCCTTGGCGCGCTGGGCATCTTCGGCGACACGACGCAACGCCGCCAGGTTCTCATTGGCGAGTGCTAACTGCCGATTCGCGTGGGCCAGGTCGTCCAGAGCCTGGTGCAACTCCCCTCGGCGTCGACGCGCCTGGTCCAGGAGCTGCTGCGCGCGCTCAAACTGTCCCCACGCCCAAAGCGCCGTGCCCTCGGCAGAGGTCTGCAGCCAGTAGATGAGGCCGTAGGCTCCCCACATCCCCACGATGGCCACGGCCACGCGAGCGCCCTGCCAGTAGGTGGGATCGAGGTGGTGCCACAGGGGGACGAGCAAGGTGCCGATGCCACTGGTGACGGCGCCCGCTCGCAGGGAGACGGCTGCCACCGCCAGACCGACGACTAGGCCCCAAAGGTGGAACAAGCCTATTTCCGGGAACACCAGCGTGCCCGCTACGAGCAAGCCGCCAGTAACAACGACTGACGCCCAACGGCCTGCTCGCTCGCTCAACTCGCCGATGGCATACAAGATGGCCGAGCTGAGGATGGTGAGCACGACGTACAGCCGGATAGGCCAGCCAGAGGTTTCGGAGTCGGTGAGTAGGGCCAGCGCCACGGCACCCAGCGTCATAGTCCCGGCCACAATGGCCACGACATGCTCCATCGGCTGGCCGTGGCCTGCCTGTTGGGCTCGCTGCCTGAGGTCTCTCTGAAGACTGGTCACATGGTCCTCCCGGATCCCTGGTGGTGGGCACGGCATGCTGTGCCCCTACCGGTGGGCGACATGGCGTGCACCGCGCCTACCCGCCCCTACCTCGTTCAGGCTGGCACGGGGCAGGCGGTCGTTTCCATAGTCGACGCGCGCGTAGGTCAAGCGGTGGTGGATGTCGTGGTGGTCCTGGTGATGGATGAGCCTGCGCCAGGTGTCGGCAGGCTCCTCGCGAAGGTCTAGCATCCAGGTCCAAGAGCCGGTGTTGATATAGACGGCGTTGCCCTCCAAGGGCTCGGCGGCCGGCAGGTGCGTGTGGCCAAAGAGCACGACACACGCCTGCTCCTGTCGGACTTTTAGCTGAGCGACCTTGAGCAGACGCGCGTGGAGGGTGTGTTCCTCGAGCAAGCCGCGCACCAGGAGCGGGTCGTCGCCGGCCTCTTTGTCGGTGAGCACGTCGGTCAGCGACGGGAGGTTGATCAGCCCAACCTCGCCATCGTGGCCACTGGAGCATTGGGGCAGGCTTGTGCCCTCGGATGGGTTATGGTGATCGGCCATGTGGGCATCGACGGAGCGGAGGTGGCGCGCCAGTTCTCTATTGGATCGCGTCAATGGGCGATGCAGCCAAAGCAATCGCGGCAGGTGTGGCAGCAGGAGAAGCATCAACCGCAGCGCCGTACAGAGATCGAAGCGCAGCAGGTACCAGATCATCGCTGGGACGGGCTTGACGCTGCTGATCCAGTAGTGATCGCGCTCCATGCGGTTGATGACGCGGATGGATAGGGGACCGCCGGGCACCATGCGCAGGCGGTCGTGGCGGCGGGGATGCCTGGGCCTCTCAAAATCGGCGTGACGGTTCAGCGCATCGGCATACTCGCTCCCATGCTCGACATAGACGCCATCGCGGCACAGGGAGCGCACAGGAAAGTTGACGAGCCCCGACATCCAGCCTTTCGGGGCGAGGGCCTGCCGGATGGTCGCCTGCACGGCTGGCCAGTAGAGCTGCACGTCGTGATTTCCCCTGAGGATGGAAAGGCTGCGGCGCGGCGAGGTCTCGTGGAGAAAGGCTGCCAGGGCACGGAACACGTGGCGATGACCCCGCACGATCAGCGCCATGCGCCGACAAGAGTCCTGCTCGCGGGTGCTGAGGTAGCGCCAGATGGGGTATCGCTTCTTGGGGCGGAAGGACTTGGGTTTCCTCAACGCAGGGACTTGCCAGAACTCAAAGATGTCCCCGTTCAGGATCAATTCCATCGGCAAGCCGAGCGTGTCACTCTCATCCCTCAGCTTGGCGAGCAGGTCGACGAGCTCGCGATCCTTGGTGAAATCCTCGAGGGCGTTGCCCCGCTCTGCATAGCCGGCGCCCATATGCAGGTCGCTCAGCACGATCTTGGTTGCGGGCTGCAGCG
>CAYOBT010000470.1:0-2512 GCA_964402205.1 uncultured Anaerolineales bacterium | reverse complement strand
CCTTGCGCTGGGCAGCGGGTTCGCGCCAGCCTATGGCGAGCAGGACCCGTACGCCATGGCCGTTGCTTGCATCGATGAGGCTGTCCGCAACGTGGTAGCCGTTGGCGCTGACCCGGATCGAATCGCCATCCTCGACAATTTCTGCTGGGGGGACCCACTCAAGCCAGATCGGCTTGGGGCACTGGTCCGCGCCTGCCAGGGCTGTTACGCTGGATCGACGCTCTACCGTGCCCCCTTTGTCTCTGGCAAGGACAGCCTAAACAACGAGTATATAAATGGGTCCACGGGCGAACGGGTTGCCATTCCACCCTCGCTTCTCATCACCGCGCTGGGGATGATCCCGGATGTGAGCCGTACCTGCACGATGGATCTGAAGCAGCCCGACGATCTGGTCTACATAGTTGGCCTGACGCGGCGAGAACTGGGCGGCTCTTGCTATGGTCGGGCGATGGCCTTGGAGGGCGGCGTTGTGCCGCAGCCGGCCGACTGGGGACCGCGCACCATGCGGGCGCTCCACGGTGCCATTCACGCGGGGATGGTAACAGCTTGCCATGACTGCTCCGAGGGCGGGCTGGCCGTAGCGCTAGCCGAGATGTGCATCGCCGGTCACCTTGGCATCAAGGGTTCACTGGCAGCGCAGCCCAGAGAGGGCAAAGAGCTGCACGACGCGTGGCTCCTTTTTGCAGAGACGAGCGCCCGGTTCGTTGTGGAGGTAGCACCGCAGCATCGAGCGGACTTTGAGGGGATGCTGCGAGATGTCCCATGCGGCCTGCTGGGCCGTGTCACCCGCGCGGAGGAGCTGGTCGTCGAGGGCCATCAGGGCGCTGCGGTTCTGCGGGTCACCGTAGAGGCGTTGCGCCAAGCGTGGCGTGGCCATGTCGAGGACGCGGTGCGGGGGGTAGCCCAATGACAGCTCCGCGCATCCTGGTCCTGCACGCGCCCGGTACGAACCGCGACCGCGAAGCTGCCATTGCTTGCGAGATGGCCGGCGGCATAGCCGAGATCGTCCACATCAATCAACTGGCTGCCGGCGAGCGCGAACTGGCCGCTTACCAGATGATGGTGCTCCCGGGGGGCTTTTCCTACGGTGACGACTTGGGCGCCGGACGCCTCTGGGCTACCGACCTCGAGCTGCACCTACGCGCCCAGATGGATACGTTCGTGGCCCGTGGCAAGCCGGTGCTGGGCATCTGCAACGGCTTTCAGGCCCTCGTCAAGGCGGGCTATCTGCCAGGATGGGACGGCGCCAGCGCCACGCTGACCTTCAACGTCAGCGGAAGATTCGAGTGCCGGTGGGTGCGTCTTCGTCCGAACCAAAGGAGCTCGTGCCTCTTTCTGCGCGATCTGGAGGACGATATCCTCTGTCCGGTGGCGCATGGCGAAGGGCGCTTTATCCCCAGGGATGCCGAGACGCGAGACAGGCTTGTCGCCGATGGCCACGTGGCGCTGACCTATGCTTCGGTCTCCGAGGTCGCCGCTGTGCCCAACATGAGTGTCGATGTCGCCATTGAGGAGAGTGCTGGCTATCCTGCCAACCCGAACGGGTCGTGGGCTGACGTGGCTGGCATCTGCAACGCACAGGGAAACGTGCTGGGGCTGATGCCGCATCCGGAGGATCACATTCTGGCGGAGCAACACCCCGGGTGGCGGCGCGGTGAACGGGGAGGCTTGGGGCTTCCGCTCTTTGCCAACGGCGTAAGAGCTGCGCGGGCATTTGTCGGCTAGGCAAGCGAGGGCGTATGGGCGACTATTCGCAAGAAACCTATCTGTCTCCCTTCACCTGGCGCTATGGGACCCAAGCCATGCGCGAGCTCTGGTCTGGAGTGGGGCAGAGACGGCTCTGGCGACGCATCTGGGTCGCGCTGGGCGATGCACAGTGTCGGGCCGGGATCGTCTCGCCCGAGCAAGTGGCAGATCTTCGCAAGCATCAGGATGAGGTCGATTGGGACAGAGCGCAAGAGTTGGAGGCTGAGCTTCGCCACGATCTGATGGCGGAGGTCCGCACCTTTGCCGAGCAGTGTCCCGTCGGTGGTGGCATCATCCATCTTGGCGCCACCAGCATGGATATCGAGGACAATGCCGATGCGCTTCGCTTGAGGATGGCGCTGGACTTGGTGCTTGGGCAACTCGAGCCTCTGCTGCTGGCGTTGGCCGAGCATATCCAGGCCGAGGCTGACACGGTGACCATGGGCTACACTCACTTGCAGCCGGCCGAACCGACCACGGTGGGCTACCGTCTCAGCCAGTATGCCCAGGATCTTCTCGCGGACTATCGGGCGCTTCAGGCAGTGCGCGATGACATCCGTGGCAAGGGGCTCAAGGGGGCGGTAGGCACATCGGCTTCCTACGCGCACCTTGTCGAAGAGTCGGACATCACGCCTCGACAGCTCGAGGCGGATGTGATGGCCAGGCTGGGACTGCCCGCCTTTGAGGTGGCCACGCAGACCTATCCGCGCAAGCAGGATCTGCGGGTGCTGTCGGCCTTGGCTGGGCTGGCACAATCTGCGCACAA
>CAYOBT010000469.1:0-2514 GCA_964402205.1 uncultured Anaerolineales bacterium | reverse complement strand
GGCCAACTTGGGCGACGACGCCGACACCACCGCAGCGGTAGTCGGTCAAGTGGCCGGCGCCCTCTATGGCGTGGACGGCATCCCCGAGGGGTGGCTGGCCAAGCTGGCAATGCGTGACGAGATCGTAGCGCTGGCAGACCAGCTGCTCACCCTCCCGGTCGGGACGGACCAGCGCGACGGCGAGCCAACCTAGGCCCGAGTTCGCAACGCTCGCCAGATCTCGGCTAGCGTCAATCGCTTGCCATACATCAGCAGGCCCATGCGAAAAACCTCGCCGGCGAGCCACAAGACAAGCGGCAACGCCGCTGCCGTCAGGACGATGCTGCCGACGATATCCACCACGGGCACCTCACCCATGGGGAGTCGAATCAGCATCGTGGTTGGAGCCGTCAGCGGCACCCACGAGAGCACGCGATAGAGGGTGCCATTGGGATTCTGCATCAGGCCACTGGCCAGAAATAGCGGGATGCCGGCGATAAAGGAAAAGATCGAAGCCGACTTTTGCGACTCTTGCTGCGTCGTCCCCAGAGCGCTCGCGGCGCCCATCAGCGCTGCATAGATGCCGAACCCCAACGAGAAGTAGACGAGGCTCAGCAGCATGACCTCGGGGCGGCTGGTGAAGGCGAAGCGCACGCCCAGCATCCCATAGGCGCCCCCGCTCAGTGCATAGGCCGATACGAGCCATATGACGATCTGCAGCAGGCCCAGCGCCCCCAGGCCCAGCACCTTGCCCGCCAGAAGCTCAAAGGGCGATACCGACGAGACGACGATCTCGACGACGCGGCTGTCCTTCTCTTCCGCCACGCCCTGAAGCAGGTAACCCGAGGCCGTAAACACCGAGACGATCAGCAAGATGCCGAAAAAGTAGGCCACCATGATGTCGGCCAGCCATGCCTCGCCGTTCTCGCCTTCTTCGGGCTGACCCGTTTGGGCATCGACCTCCACGTACTTGGCCGGATCGAGCAGGCGCTGACGGATATCCTCGTCGGCCACGTCCCGCGTCAGGTGCTCTGTGTAGAAAGCCCACAGTCTGTCGGATTCGAGCATAGCTTGCTTGCGAAGCCCGGATTCGTTGGTGTAGAAGCGCACCTCGCCGCTCTCGACATAGTCCGCGGGCACAACCAGCAGCGTCGCGATCTGCTCACCAGCCAGCGCTTCGCGACCCGCTTCTTGCGTCTCGAAAAGCGTAGCCTGCTCCTGCCAGTCGGGAAGCAGCGGTGTAAAGACACCGCTATCATCGACAATACCGAACTTGGTGTCGGCCATCTCCAGGTTCGCTACAAACAGACGGTTCATATCGCCGCCGAGCAACGCGCTCGCCACCAGAGCGATCAGGCCAAGGAGCGGCACAGCGACGGTAAAGATGATGAACGCAGGACGGCGCACGTGTACCAGGAACTCGTGGGACGCAATGACCTTCACGCGGTTCATGCTGCCCTCCCCTTGACCGCCGAGACAAAGATGTCCTGCAGGGGCGCTGTAGCGACCTCATAGCTCTGGATAGTGACGGCAGCGTCCAACAGTGCGCGAAGTAGATCACTGGGGTCCTGATCGCCTAGGTGCAGGATGTAAGCACCGTTTCGCTGTTCTACGCGCGTACTCCCCACGACTTGGGCCAGACGCTCAAAGCCCATAGGGGTGCGCAGACGAACGGTGCGCTCAGCGTAGCGACCCTTGATCTCGTCCAGTGGGCCATACAACACCGCTTGCCCCTGGTTCATCAGTAGAATGCGGTCGCAGAGCTCCTCAACCAGGTTCATCTGGTGCGAACTGAGCGCGATGGTCTTGCCCTCAGCCTGAAGCTCGCGAAGGATAGCCTTGACCAGCTCCACGTTCACCGGATCCAGGCCCTGGAACGGCTCATCCAGGATGATCAGCTCGGGTTCGTGCACCAGCGTGGCCACAAGCTGAGCTTTCTGTTGCATGCCCCGGCTCAGCTCCTGAACTTTGCTCTGAGTGCGGTCCCTCAGGTCCACGCGCTCGAGCCAGCGCATCGCGTTGTCGTGAGCCGTATCCACGTCCAGCCCCTTGAGCTGCGCCAGGAAGACCAACACCTCCAACAGCTTCTGCTTGGGATAAAGCCCGCGCTCCTCGGGGAGATAGCCAACGTGGCCTCGCACGCTGGACGGCACATCGCCCAGAACGCGTACCGTCCCTTCGTCAGGCGGCACGATTCCCATGATCGCCCGGATGGTGCTCGTCTTGCCTGCACCGTTGGGTCCTAGGAGGCCAAACAGCTCGCCCCGCTCAATACTGAAAGAGAGATGGTCCACGGCGGTGATCCCGTCATACCGTTTGACAAGCTCGATCACGGACAGAGCTGGTTCTCTCATGGATTGGGCTCCTCAGACTAGGCGGCCAACAGAGCAACCGATTGTAACACGGAACCGCCATGTGCCCAACACGCAGAGAGGACCAGCATCTTGCTGCTGGTCCTCTCTGCCATCCCCCTTGGCCCTTTCGAGTCAGGGGCTCAGAAGCGTCTAGAGCCGAGTGCCTAGGTTGCCCAGCCGC
>CAYOBT010000468.1:0-2518 GCA_964402205.1 uncultured Anaerolineales bacterium | reverse complement strand
TAGAGCGTCACCTGCACCTTGTCCACGATGGCCCCAAAGTCAGCGTGGAACCGTGCATAGAGGATGTCGCCAAAGTGCTTGAGCTCGAACCCCTTGTCCACGGCGGCCTTGGAGATGCGGATCCAGGTGATGTCGCGCTGCCCAATGTGCTGCACGCCCGAAGCGCCATTGATAAAGTAGTGGATCTGCCGTTCCAGGACTGGCTCAAAGTCCTCCTGCATCTCGCGGCCCGCAACCTCGACGACGATGCCGAGATCCATCGCGCCGCCGACCTCGACCTCGTCGAAACTCGGACCGACAATCTCGATCTTGCCGTCCTCCACCTCGTCGAGACCGGCCATAAGCAGATACTCAAACGCCTGCGCATCGCGTCCGCCGAACTCGATCCGCATATCGGCGCGCCGGACGCGCTCGCCCTCAAACGCGCTTCCGTAGGGCACGGGGACGGGCACCTCGGTGATCTTGATCTTGACCCCGCGCACCTGGATGCAGCGTTGCACCAAACGACGTGCCTTTTCGGCGTCGGTCTCGCCGGGGATATCGTCGAAAGGCATGCTGACCACGTGTTCGTACGTCGTCACGCCGGTGGGCAGAATCTGTGGGATGACGGTATCCGCGATGGTGGGGAAGCCATAGTTGATGGCGCCGGCTGCGGCGGCGTACTTGAGGTCGTCCACCTCGCCCAAAGCCAGCACAAAGGCGAACACGCGGTACTTGTTGTAGAGCAGGATGTCACGGATCTGCCCACCCGACATACCGCCAAAGGTGAGCGCCGATCTCGTGGCGAACCCGAGCGCATAGATGGCGGACAACGTATCGGTGCCAAAGGGGACGATATAGGTATCGTACCCCATCTCGACGCCCTCTTCCTGGAGCTGATGGATGATGCTGCGACCATTCACATTGCCCGAAAGGAAAACGAGGATGTTCCGCTGTTGCAGCTCACGGACAATGGCCACCGCCGCCTCATTGCTCCGGGCGGCTCCCACGATGGCAGCAAACCCAGGCATGCGTCCGTCCACGAGCTGGATGCCCCACGAGCGCAACTGGATGTCATCAATGGGACCGTTGGCGTGCCCATCCATATCGCCGTCGCCGGCATCCGGGCTGGTAAACGACGTCCCTGTGAGCTGCAGTCCGGGAATCGGCTCGGGCTGCAGGCCACGAGCAAACCGGATGGCTTCGATCGCCTCCATGGCGAGCAGCGTCGCCGCGCCGCAATCCAGCGTCTCACCGAGATACGGCAGCCATACACTGTCCTTGGGCACGGGGTGTAGCAGTCTACGCGCGTGAGCTAGCACGGGCTCCAGTTGCCCGAGCGTATCCACCTCCATTCCCGTGAACCCAAGCGTCACAGGCAGGTGATAGGCCGTGTTGGGGAATGCGACTGGCGTGTCGGGACCCAGGTCGTTCAGCGCCGCCTCGAGCATCTCCTGGGCTTCGACGACAACCCTTTGAGCCCCACGCGTCGCGGCCTTGGCAATGTACCTTGACATGTTGGCTACTCTCCTAGCTTTCTGCCGTGCCGGCTGCCGTGTGTGCGCCTGCCAGAACGATCTCGGGTTTCTCTTTGCCGATGGCCCCCATCAGACGGTCGCCGCTCTCGCCGAAACGTGTCGCATCGTACTCGGTAAGGCCGAGCGCCTCTCGCTTGCTGTCGATGTGAGCCAATGCCTTGCCGATGAGCTTCGGAATATCCGGCTCGAACTCGATCCCGCCGCCATAGCGCTCCATCCAACCTTCGTGCATGAGCTCGACGACTTCCGGACAGCCAGCCACAGGGGACGGCAACCCGAATAGCACATAGGCCCCCGAAGCGGCACAGTACGTGCCGATGGACAGCGCCTTCTCCGACATGTACTCGGGGCACACACCGACGGCGGGCAGGTCAGAGATGTCGTCCCCAAGACCGCCCTCAGTGGCGCACTCGGTGAGAATGGTGAGAATGCGCGAGTTGTCGACGCAAGAACCGACGTGGAGCACCGGCGGGATTCCGATGGCCTCGCAGACTTCTCTCAGCCCGGTCCCGGCCTCTGCCATCAGCTCTGGCCGTAGGTAGCCCGATTTGGCCGAGCCCGTCGCCGCGCATCCGGTGACCACCACCAGCACGTCGTTGCGAATCAGCTCGCGCACGATCTCGGTGGTACCCACGTCATGGGCCACCCGTGCGTTGTTGCAGCCTACGACACCAGCCAATCCGCGGATACGGCCGGCCGCCACGGCATCGTTGAGCGGTCGGAATGAGGCCCGATACAGGCCCCCTTGCATGTAGCGTACGTACTCGTGCGAGAACCCAGCCACCAAGTTCTCAAGGACGTCTGGGATGTGTGTGGTCTTGCGCAGCGGGAATCTATCGATCGCTGCTCTGAGGATGCGCTTGGCAGCCGTGTAGGCTTGGTGCTCGTCGAACTCCATGTGCGTCGCGCCCTCGATCTTGGCCTTGGGTGAGGTGGTGATCAGCAACGTATGGAACTGTGACGCCACCCTGGCCAGAGCCTGCATGATGCACTGGACATCC
>CAYOBT010000467.1:0-2518 GCA_964402205.1 uncultured Anaerolineales bacterium | reverse complement strand
ACATGCGGACAGACTGCGGGCCGTCCACCTTGGCGACGTAGAGGATCTCTGTGCCGTCCAGAACGGCGAGGTGGACGGTCTCTTGCGACGTCCGGCTCAATTCGCGCATATTCGCCTTGGCGAGTTCCGGCAGATCCAGGCGGTCCAGGAAACTCTTGCCGAGTTCCAGTACCTTGGGCCCGACCTGATAGGACCTGCCATCGTCGCAGGTGGTGACATAGTCGCGGGTCGCGAGGGTGACCAGGTGCCGGTATGCTGTGGGGCGGGATAGAGAGCAATGCTGAGCGACCTCCTGTGCGGACAAGGGCCGCTCAGCGGAGGCAAGGCACTCTAATATATCAAGTGCCTTGAGGACCGATTGCGTAAGGGTTACTTCACGGTTTGCTTGTGGCATGTCCCTCTGTTCACTATATGAACACTCTGTTCACACAGTGAACATTATACCACACGCCGCACAGCTTGTCAAGCATTTTCCAAGTTTTGAGGTTCGGGCCTTGGCCTTTCCCCATTTGTCATTTGCTCATTTGCTCATTTGCTCATTTGTCATTTCTTCCTGATGGGCTGCCTCAGCACCGTCTTCATCTTCTCCGGCGCTGTCCTGCGCGGGTCGCTCAGATAGATCTCGTGATGCTTGCCCGCTGGCTCGTAGCCGTTCTCCGCGATGAAGGCGTGCATGCGAGCGATTGTGGGCCCCTCCGCGTCGTACGGGCCAATGTGCATGATCTGCACCGCCAGCCCTTCGTCGTACGTTTCCATCCGCAGCCTGGGCAGCGCGGGCGGGTTCTTCTTCTTTCCTACCTGCGCCACCGCCTCCTCGAACACCTCCTGTGTCACCCACTCGGGCTGCATGATCATCATCGTCCAATCCCACGTGCTCTTGTCGCTGCTGGCGGTGAATACCTCCATATCCTCCGCCCACCACAGCCCCTCCGATGGGGGAACGACGTAATCCATCTCGAGCGCCTTCTTGCTCGCGAACTTCTGCGCGTAGGCCACCGCGTACAGCGCCTCCAGCGCATCTTGGTACTCTTGCGCCGTGTTCGGGTCGCCGTGCCCGTCGATCATCAGGAACTGCATCGGTGGCACGTCCACCACCGTGAACTCTTTGGTCGAAGGCTGGTACAGATGTTTGAGCTGTTTCTTAAAGTCAACCTTGGTCATTTTCATCCTCCTGCCTCTCAATTTGGGCGATGAACTTTTCGATCCATCCCTTCTCGGCCTGGATCATCGTCGCGCTGTAGTCGAACATCGCATCCACGAAGGAGGGTAGGGGCTGCTGGCTCTCCTGGCGTGCCTGTAGCTGCCCCAACTGCTCGCCCAGTGTTTCCTGGTGCTGCCGCAGCGCGGCCACAGCCTCGGTGGCTGGGATGCCAGAGAGGTTGGCCAGTCCCAACTGCAGCGGCGGATAGCAGCGATGCGGCACCGAGAGTGCCTCGATCACCCCGGCCTGCGCTGCCTCCCTTCCTGCGGGCGTGAGGTGGAATACCCTGCGCGCTGCGCCGCGCCTGGCCGCCTCCAACTGCCCCTCGATCAATCCCTCCCGTTCCAGTTTCTTCAGCAGGTAATAGATCGACGAGAACCCGATCTCGGTCCACTCCCGCATCCCCCGTTCCTCGATCACCCGCTCGATCTCGTATCCGTGCCGTGGCCGCTCGGCCACGAGCGTCAAAACCGCTAGTTCCGCATTCGTCATCGAATTCCCCTATATTATATTACTAGAATATTCTAGTAATATTATACTGCATCTAGATCCGTTTGTCAAGTCCAATCTCCAATCTCTATTCTCTATCCTCCATTCTCTATTCCCCATTCTCCAATCTTCCTCCATCCCATCTCCACAATTCCTCCACAATGTTCCTGTAGAATGAGCCTCGGTGAGTAAAAAACACGATCGCATTGATGACAAGTCTCTGCAGGAGGAAACGTATGGACAACAAGGGGTGGATCATTGGGCTGGCTGTTGCCCTGATCGCGGTACTGGTCATCGCTGGCTGTCAGGGCGTCGCGCCGCAGGGGGCCGAGGCTGGGGAATCGACCGAGACGGCCACCGTCCGGCGCGACACGTTGCTGGTCACGGTGGATGCGACCGGCAGCCTGGTTCCACAATCTGAGGTCTCTCTGTCGTTTTCATCGAGCGGGCGCGTGGCTGAGGTGCTCGTCGAGGAGGGCCAGGCCGTGGAGGCCGGGCAGGTCCTGGCACGGCTGGAGACGGACGATCTGGAGCTCCAGGTGGCCCAGGCGCAGGCGGCGTTGGCCGCGGCCGCGGCCCAGTTGGCGCAGTTGCTGGCTCCCCCTCGGCCGGAGGAGGTCGCCGCTCAGGAGGCCAACCTGGCGGCCGCGCAGGCTCAGGTGAGCACGGCTGCCGCGAACCGCGACCAGATCAGCGCTGGGGCTGACGAGGGACAGATCGCCGCCGCCGAGGCCCAGGTCGCCTCGGCCACAGCACAGCAAAAGAGCGCCTTTGACATGCACGAGCGGACGATGGAATGCTTCAATTTCAAGCTGCCCGCTGGCACCA
>CAYOBT010000466.1:0-2527 GCA_964402205.1 uncultured Anaerolineales bacterium | reverse complement strand
CCCTCCCATGCAATCGCTACTAAGGATACTCTTGGCAGCCTGGGTTGCCCTTATCGCTGCGGGCGTCTTTCGGGGCTGCGGACCTCTGCCCACGCCCACGGCGTCACCTGCCCCTTGCACGCCTGCAACCACCGATGTCTCGCGCGCAGCGACCTTTCCCAAGGGCAGCCAGGTCTTCACCATCCTGCACACCAACGACGTCCGAGGCGAGGTCGATCCCTGCGGTTGAGGCATCCCCCGTGGAGGGCTGGCCCGGCGGGCCAGCGCGATTGAGGGCATCCGCAAGGATGCTGGCCGAGACCCGGTTTTCGTGCTTGACGCTGGCAATGCCCTCCTGGGCTACTGGCTAAGTCAAGCAAGCGGCGGCGCGCTCGTACGCGAAGCCATGGACGAGATGGGCTACGATGCCATGGCAGTAGGCGGCCTCGATCTGACACTCGGCGTTGAGGCCCTCCGAGCAGTTGCTGATGAGGCGTCTTTCTCAGTTCTATCGGCCAACCTGGTGGAGCGCGAAACGGGACGTCCCGTCTTTGCGCCCTATATCGTTGTCCACCGTGGCGGTATCCGCTTGGGTGTGCTCGGCTTGACCGAGGACGTCGCGCTGGAGGGCGTTCCCGATGGGGAGGCCTACGAGGTGCTCCCCTACGACGCGACGCTATCGGCCTATCTGGATGATGTTGCCGCGCAGAGCGACGTCGTAGTCTTGCTGTCGCACGTGGGCCTGTACGATGACAAGCTCCTCGCGGAGCGGTTCAGCGCCATCGACGTGATCGTTGGGGGGCGTAACGCGCGGCGCATGGTTGCCCCAGAGATCATTGGCGAGACGGCCATCGTGCAGCTCGGCGCTCGCGGCGAGGAGATGGGCCTCCTCCGAATCGCCCTGGGTGAGAACTTGACGCCCTTGGCACACGAGTGGCGGGTGATGCCGCTCGGACCAGAGTACCAAGAAGACGCAGACGTCTCTGCTCTCGTACATCGCTATCGCCAGACAATCCAGCCGCCAACCGCCGTGCCGACATCAGAGACCAGCCCATAGGCGCGACGCAGACCTCACCACCACGCTTGCAGGGCTCTGACGCGGCCAAGAGAGGCCAGAACGCCGTCATGCACAGACGACAACGCATCTCAAAGACTGCCAGCCGACTCGGTGTGCTCGCGTTCATCGTTGGCGCTGCGGCGTGTGCTGCTACGAGCTTGACTGCATGCCGCGACGCACCCAGTGCCAATCTCGTTCCGAGCAGCCAGCGAAACACGCCATCTTTGATCTCGCCGTCCCCTTCGGTGATATCTACCCCCAGCCCCACGCGCACCGCCACAGCAAGGCCTACCATCCCCCCTTCCCCCCTCTTCGAGCATGTGGTGACCATCCTGCACACCAACGACGTCTTTGGGCAGATGGATCCGTGCGGTTGAGGCATCCCCAAGGGGGGAGTGGCCCGGCGGGCTACCTTTATCCAGCAGGAGCGCGAGGCTGCGGATGGTCCGCTACTGGTCTTGGACGCGGGGAATGCCTTGTTCGGGTACTGGCCATCGATGGAATCGGAAGGCACGATCATGGTCGAGGCTATGAACGCCATGGGCTATGACGCCATGGCCCTTGGCGCCTATGACCTGTATCTCGGGCTAGAGATCCTGGCGCGCCGTATGGCGGATGCATCCTTCCCCATGCTCTCCGCCAACCTGGAAAACTCCGAGGGCGAGCTCATAGCACCAAGCCACGTCGTGATAGAACGCGATGGCGTGACCTTTGGTATCATCGGTCTGACCCAGCCGGACGTCATGAAGCTACGAGGCGTGGAAAAGCTCGTTGACGTCAAGGACCCCGCGACGGCCGCCCGCCCACTCGTAGACGCGCTACGCGACGAGGTCGACGTCCTGCTAGTGCTGTCGCACATAGGATTCGATGAGGATCTGGCCCTGGCCGCAAACGTTGGGGGGATCGACATCATCATCGGCGGCAACACGCGACGTCTCATGCAGGTACCACAACGCGTTGGGGATACCGTGATCGTCCAACAGGGCTATGCCGGCGAGTGGATTGGACGTCTTCGCGTGACCTACGACGCCAAGTGGAAGATCATTGGGGCAACAGAGAGCCTTGTCACGCTGGATGAGACGTTCCCCGACGATCCGGAGCTCAAGACCATGCGCGATGCCTGGGCCGAGCGATGGCCATCGCCTACTCCCGAGCCTTCACCCACACCCACCCCACTGCCTACGCAGGCCGGCGCCTAGCGAGAGCGTTCGCCACACCTACACGCGTGAGCTGTACCGCTCCACCAGTGCGCCGGATACGTGCTCCGCACCTACCGCTTGGCCGGCAAGGAGCGTTCGCACCGCCTGCGCAATGCGCTCTCCGACAAGCTGCATATCGAATCGATAACTGGTGATGGGCGGCATCGTCTGTTCCGGCAACCTCTCGGCTCCCACCGTCACCAACGCCACATCGTTGGGGCAGCGCAGTCCTGCGGCGTAAATAGCGCTCAAGGCAGAGACGGCCGCCTCGGCGTCCGCCTGAATCAGCTCC
>CAYOBT010000465.1:0-2528 GCA_964402205.1 uncultured Anaerolineales bacterium | reverse complement strand
GCCGTGGTGGTCGGTGCGGGACACGCTGGAGCGCGCCGAGGCGGCCTGCGCCAGCAACCCGTTGGCAGCGCGCCTGATCGAGATGACCACCGAGTTTGTGGTGGGCGGGGGTGTGCGGATGGAGGGGCCGGCGTGGGCGCAGCACTTCTGGCGGGACCCGCGCAACGACCTCGATCAGCGGGTGTATCGCTGGTGCGCGGAGCTCTGCCGCGCGGGCGAGCTGTTCCTGGTGCTCAGCGCCAACCCCGCCACGGGGATGCAGTACGTCCGCGAGGTGCCCGCCAGCCGCATCGACGCCGTGGACACGGACCTGGACGACGCCGAGCTAGAGCTGCGCTACCACCAGCTCACCGATGATCCAGAGGGGCGCTGGTGGCCGTCGGCGGACCTGGCTCCCCAGGCGCCGCAGGTGATGCTCCACTATGCCGTGAACCGTCCTGTGGGGGCGGTGCGCGGGCAGTCGGACTTGGCGCAGATCCTGCCGTGGCTGGAGCGCTATGACATGTGGCTGGAGGATCGGGTGCGCATCAACCGCTACAAGGGCGCCTACTACTGGGTGGTCCACGTGGAGAACGCGCTGCCCGGCCAGATCGAGGCCAAGCGCGCGCAATACAGCCGCGTGCCGCGTCCTGGCTCGCTGATCGTTACCGACGAGCAGGAGCGCTGGGAGGCCGTCCAGCCGCACATCGAGGCGGGGGACGTCTCGGCGGACGGGCGGGCCATCCGCATGATGATCGCCGCGGGCGCCGGCGTGCCGCTGCACTACCTGGCCGAGGGCGAGGGCACCAACCGGGCCACGGCTCGCGAGATGGGCACGGCCACGCTGCGGCGGTTCCGTCATCGGCAGTATGTCTTTGCGCGGATGCTCGAGGACTTGCTGCGCGTGGTGGGGCGTCGGGCGGGCCAGCGCGATCTGGAGGCGCGGGTGATCTTGGACGAGGTCGTTGGCCCCTTGGAGGAGGCGGCCCAGACGGAAGGAGGCGACTGATGGCAGTGCGAGAGCGGGTACGCCTTGCGGGCGGAAGGGTGACGGCCGGGCCGCCACATGCCGTGGTGATTATCCATGCGGGGGAGGCCAACGGGCTCACCTACCCGGCGACGGTGCTGGCCGAGGCGGTGGATCGCTTTGAGGGCGCGCCGGTGTTTGTGGATCACGCCACGCCGCTGGACGCCGAGCGTCCGGGCGGGCGGTCGGTGCGCGATCTGGCGGGGTGCGTCCGCACGATACGCTGGGATAGCGTCGCTGGCGACGTGCGCGGCACGCTGGAGCTCTATCCGGGCCATGATTGGCTGGAGGCGCTCATCGCTGGCGGCGGCGAACGGCGGTTCTTGGGGCTCTCGGCGGACATGTGGATCCGTCGCGACGGGCGGACGGTCACGGGGATCGAGGAGGTGAATTCGGTGGATGTGGTGGTGCGGCCCGCGGCGGGCGGGCGGTTCTTGGGGGATGATCGCGAGCATGAGGAGGAGGCCGTGATGCCTTGGGAGATGGACGATGCCGAGCGCGTGTGGATGGCCGGGCCCGAATCGCAGGAAGAGGAGGATCCCGTGGAGGACGCGCGGCAGGAGCTGCTGGAGATCAAGCTGGAGCGTAGCGGGCTGCCCGACGCGCTCCAAGACGCGGTGCGGGCGCAGGTGGCGACGGGCGCCCTGCCGACCAGGGCCGTGGACGCCGCCATCGCCAGGCACGTCGAGGCGTGGGGCGAGGCGGTGGCCCAGGCCAGCATCCGCCACTTGGGCGCGGGTGGCTTGCGGGTGCGCGAGCCGCTGGAGCGCATCACCCTGGCCTTTGAGCGGCTGATGGGACTGGACGTCCCCGACGGCGCGGGGATCCCTCGGCTGACGGGGCTGCGCGAGCTCTATGACACGCTGACGGGCGATTGGGAGCGCCACGGCGTCTTTCGCGGTGAGCGGGTCACGTTGGCCAACGCCACCACCACGACCATGGCCGAGGTGACGGCTAACGTCCTTAACAAGGCGTTGCTAGCGGCCTATGAGGCTCGCGAGCCTTGGTGGCGTCCCGTGGCCCACGAGGAGGACTTTGCGTCCATGCAGGACGTCCGCTGGATCACGCTGGGTGGCTTGAGCGACCTCGATGCCGTCTCGGAGGGCGATGCCTATACCGAGCTCACCTGGGACGATCATGCGGAGACCTCTAGCTTCCAAAAGCGGGGGAACTATATTGGGCTGACCTTGGAGATGATCGACCGCGACGATGTCGGTGCCGTGCGGGCTATCCCGCGACGGCTGGCGCAGGCGGCTCGACGGACGCTGTCGACGGCCGTGTCGGGGCTGTTCACCAGCAACGGCGGCGTCGGCCCGACGCTCTCGGACGGCGATGCCCTGTTTGATGGGGCTCATAGCAACCTGGGCACGGACGCGCTGGATGCCGACGCCTGGTGGGATGCGGTGGAGGCTGTCTTTACCCAGGCTGAGCTGCATTCCGCCAAGGCCATCGGGCTGCGCCCGCGATTCTGCCTGGTGCCGGTGCAGTTGGAGCGCGAAGCCTTGGAGCTGTTCGCCAGCGC
>CAYOBT010000464.1:0-2530 GCA_964402205.1 uncultured Anaerolineales bacterium | reverse complement strand
CGGTCAGGTTCTTGTGGGCGGGCACGACACGCGCAAGGTGGATGTTGGGGCCCTGGCTCGCACCGTCGGTTTCGTGTTTCAGAACCCGGACCACCAGATCTTCTGCGCGACGACGCGGGAGGAGGTTGCTTTCGGCCCGCGCAATCTTGGCCTGGAGGGCGAGGAGCTGGATGGGCGCGTTGAGGAGGCACTCCACCGTTTTGGTCTTGTGGAGCTCGCTGATAGTCCGCCTGCCGTGCTCGGCTTTGGGATGCGACGCAAGATCAGTGTCGCGTCGGTCTACGCCATGCGCCCCCGCGTCTTTGTGCTGGACGAACCGACCACTGGCCTTGACTGGAGGAACAGCATGTCGCTGATGGATACCGTGCGGTCCATGCACGAGGATGGTCACACGATCATCCTAGTGACCCACGACATGAAGCTCGTGTGCGAGTTCGCACAGCGGAGCCTGGTGCTCCGCGATGGAGGGATACTGGCCTACGACGACACGCGGGAGATCTTCAAGCGGAGCGAGATCCTCAAGGAGACTGGCATCGAGCCGCCACAGATCGCGGAGCTGTCGAAGCGGATGATGTCCTACGGAATGCCGGATGACGTGCTGACTGTGGATGAGTTTCAGGCGGCGTACGTGGGCATCGGAAGAAGTTCACAATGAGCTTGACGTTTGATCTCTACGTGGCCCGCCGTTCCTGGGCCCACCGAGTAGATCCGCGGGTCAAGCTGCTGTTCGTAGTCCTCGGCGCAGTGACCATGATCCTCTTCTCGAACCTCCTCTTCATGGTGGCTGCCCTGGCTGCCGTCCACCTGCTGACCGCGTCGGCAGGTACACCCCGCGACCGTTTTTCTTGGGTGTGGAGGGCGATGCTGCCTATCAATGTCCTCATACCACTCCTCTGGACCGTCTTCTATCCTGAGGGGGAGGTGCTATTCAGGGTCTGGGTGCTCAGGTTCACGCCGCTGGCGTTGGCTCGCGGACTGGCTGTGGCGGCACGTCTGGACACGATCGCCTTCATCTGTTTCTTCTGGCTCTTCACAACTGACCAGATGTCCATCGTCCGAAGCCTGGTCAAGGTTGGGATGCCGTTCGAGTGGGGGTTGGTGCTGGCCATCAGCCTGCGGTACCTGCCTACCATATATGGTCTGTACAACATGGTAGCGGACGCCCAGCGCGCACGCGCGCTGGATCTGAGTAGAGGCAACATCGTCATGCGGCTAAAGTCCTATTTGCCGATCTTGGCAGCCATGCTCATCAGTGCCCTGCGAACAGCCGACCAACTGGGCAAAGCGCTGGAGTCGCGGGCGCTAGGGCTTGAGGGCGTTGAGCGGACGTCCTTGCACGAGATCTCTTTCTCCAAAGTGGACTACCTCATAGCTGGCTGGTTGGTCATTGCCTTTGCGGGCGCGGTCGTACTACGCGTGCTCGGGTTATTCACGCATCCCCGGTATCCGCTCGCGTAGGCGGCGATGGGATCTGGCGTCTCACCGCGCTAGGCCAGTGGTCGCGTGACAATCTCGCTTAGCGCGGGGATGTGTCTGACAGCAGCGAGTTGCCAATCATACGGACAGGCGGTATACTTTACGTCGTGGCCAAACAGCCTCCAACGCCTGAGTTGACATCGCGGCCGACATTGATGGGCGGAAGATCGGATCCCCGTTGGCGAGCTTTTTCCTCCAATCTGGCACCTCAGGCAAGACGTAAGCCCGGCTCAGTGCACTGGCCGTTCGCGGGAGCAACGCGGTGTCTGGTCAAGGGATCTGGCAGGCTGGCTGAGGAGCGGCACTGATTCTGGGAGGGCACGTACGCGCTGCGGACAGGGAGCGAATGAAGTTGGGACGGGAGGTAGATGGCTATAGGCGCGGAAGGCATTCTGGGTTTTTGGGGTAGGGGGCACTAGTGTCTCGGATTGGTGTTTTCGTCTGCCACTGCGGGCTTAACATCGCCAGCACCGTCGATGTGGAGCAGGTGGTCGAACTGTTGCGCGACTATCCCGGCGTCACCTTTGCTACCGACTACAAGTATATGTGCTCCGACCCTGGTCAGATGATGATCCAAGAGGCCATCGAGGAGCACAGACTGGATGGGGTGGTCGTTGCTGCTTGCTCGCCGGCGATGCACGAGGCGACGTTCCGGGAAGCGGCGGCCAACGCTGGCCTGAATCCGTACCGGCTGGAGATCGCGAACATCCGCGAGCAGGTCTCCTGGCCCCACCGAGCGGAGCCGGAGGCGGCAACCGACAAGGCGATCGAGGTGGTGAGATCTCTGGTGGAGAAGGTCCGGGGGGACGAATCGCTGACACCGTTCACCCTGCCCGTGTGCAAGCGAGCACTGGTGGTCGGTGGCGGCATAGCCGGGCTCAGCGCCGCCATCGACATTGCGGACGCCGGGCATCCCGTGATTCTGGTCGAGCGCTCAGATCACCTGGGCGGCCAGATGGCGCGGCACTCCCATCTGTATCTTAACCTGCACGGTCGCGATGACCTGTTGAGCGAGCGCATAGAGGCTGTCAGCCAGCATCGGCTCATCGAGGTA
>CAYOBT010000463.1:0-2552 GCA_964402205.1 uncultured Anaerolineales bacterium | reverse complement strand
ATGCCTTGGCTCGCGGCAATACCTGGATGCGGCCGCAGAGCGACTGCTGGCTCACTGCGCCGACGGCGTCACCTTCCTGATGTTCGACGGCAACTGGTGGAACGGTGGCTGCTGGAACCCGGAGCATGGCCATCCGGTCCCTTACACAAAAGAGGATCACGCCAGAGCCAACCTGGAGCTTGCGCGCCGCATCCACGAGCAGTACCCCGACGTCCTCATCGAGATGCACGACCCGATCTCTGGCGGGTCACTCCAGCGCTACACGCCGGTCTACTACAAGCACGGCCTGCCCGGGAGCTATGACGACAACTGGGGCCTCGAGTTGATGTGGCAGCCGATGGAAGACCTGCGCAGCGGACGAGCGAGAAGCCTCTACTACTATAACCTTGGCTGCAACGTGCCTGCCTACCTCCATATCGATCTGCGCGACGACAACAGCCACTGCGTCGTCCTGTGGTGGTACGCGTCCACGTGCCGGCATCTGGGGATTGGTGGGACGCACTCAGACCCGATGGTTGCGCAGGCTCAAAGGATGGCCATGCAGCGATATCGCCAGTTCGAGCGCTACTACAAGCGCGGCGAGTTTTTTGGGATGGGCGAAGAGATCCACCTACACGTGCTCGCCGAGGAGCAGAGCTTGGTGGTGAACCTGTTCAACCTCTCGGACAAAGAGCGGGTCATTGAGGGCAGCCTGTCGTTTGCGCGCATGGGGCTGGATCCCAGCCGCTGGTACGACATGAAGAAGGGGCTGAGCATCAACCAAGCAAGCGAGGAGTTGGTGGTGCGCCGGCGGTTGCCGGCATGGGGCGCCGAGGTGTGGGAGGTGCGGTCCTACGGCGACGCGGGGTAAAAGCCCCCAGACCGACGGCGCGACAATCAAGCACCCTCTGAACGCAAGGCACCGAGCACATACTGCTCGGTGCCTTGCGCCGTCTAGAAGCAGACAACGGCGCTGCCTCTTGGCCGTCGTCGCCCACTGCCTAGCCCTGATGCAAAGGCCGCGTCCTCTTGCTGTTACGAATCTCCTGGAGCCGAGCCGACATGGCCGCCACGCGAGCGTCTTCCTCGGCCGCGAGATTCCTGATCTGCGCGATATCCAGCGACAGATCGTAGAGCTGCGGCACGGGAGCGTTCCCTAGCTCGATGTGGGTTGTGTGGCTGACGGCCGGCCCCTGGTGCGCAGGAATGAACGTGCAATCGCCTTGGCGAAGGACCGTCTTGCCCTGAGTGCCCTCGGTCACCAGCTCGTCGCGACCGTGGGGACTCTTGCCCAGGAGCGCCGCAAGCAGATCGAACGAGTCGGGAGCAGCGTCGGCTCGCAGAGGAACCCCCAGAAGCGACGCAAACGAAGCCAGAAAATCCGCGTGGCTCACGATGGCCGCCGATTCGCCAGGCGCCACCGCGCCTGGCCAGCGCAGGACAAAGGGCACGCGGGTGCCACCATCGTACATGCTGTACTTGCCACCACGTAGAGGACCCGTGGGCCGATGATCGCCGCAGAGCTCGATGGCCTTATCCTGGTAGCCATCGTCGAGAACGGGACCATTGTCACTGGAAAAGATCACGACCGTGTTCTCGGCGAGTCCCAGCTCGTCCAGCGTGTCTAGCATCTCACCGATGCACCAGTCCATCTCAGCGATGACGTCGCCGCGAGGCCCAAGCTTGGTGGCCCCCACAAAGCGCTTGCCAGGTATGCGTGGCACATGCGGCTGATGCAGAGCATAGTAGAGGAAAAAGCGCTCATCGCGATGCTCGCGCACAAACGAGATGGCACGATCGAGAAAGACCTCCGCCATTTCGTCGTCCCTCCACAGGGCGGCGCTGCCTCCCCTCATATAGCCGATCCGGCTGACCCCGTTGACGATGGTCATGTCATGGCCATGGCTCGGGTGCATGACGAGACGCTCCGGATCGTCTCGGCCCGTTGGCGTCTCGGGAAACGGGTTGCTCTCACCATAGCTAACCTCGATGGGATCGTCAGCATCCAGCTTCGAGACGCGTCGGCCATCGACATACACACACGGCACGCGATCGTTGGTAGCCGCCATGATGAACGACCGGTCAAAGCCAAGGTCGAGAGGTGTCCGCGCGATGACGTCGTTCCAGTCGAGATCCCCTTCGCCAAGCCCAAGATGCCACTTGCCCACGATGGCGGTGCGATAGCCCGCTTCCTTGAATACCGATGGCAATGTCTGCGCGTTCAGCGGGATGATAAGCGGCGCGTCGCCAGCCAAGATGGCGGCCCGCTCATTGCGCCACGGATAGGAGCCGGTCAGAAGACTGTAGCGTGAAGGCGTACAGGTAGCGGCAGTCGCATAGCCTTGCTGAAAACGGATCCCCTCATCGGCCAGGCGATCGACATTCGGCGTCGGGATGCCAGTGCCGCCATAGCATCCGACGTCGCCAAAGCCGATATCATCCGCGTACATGATGATGACATTAGGACGATCGCCACATTCTGCCACAGGACGAGCTCCTCCCCTCAAACTAGCGCGAAACCGCGCCCAGTCTCGACGACGCAATGCTGCAGATACCACGCCGGTGACTCGGCA
>CAYOBT010000462.1:0-2553 GCA_964402205.1 uncultured Anaerolineales bacterium | reverse complement strand
GCGAAGTCACCTGCGCGCAGATCGTTGATCCTGCTGGCGTCGAAGTGGTAGACTTTCCCCGATTGCTGAAAGCGGACGCCCGCGATCAGCTTTTCGCTGGACTGCGAGCGTGTTGATCTACTTGGGGGCACGGCTGTTGCACCTCAATGTCGCGCTTCCGCGAGACGTTTCTCAATCTCCCTGGTCGCCCGCGTAGTCAGAGGGATGCAGGGCGATATCGTGGGTCTGGGGCTTCATCAGCTGGTCCAGACCCCAGAGGAAGCTATCGTAGCGCTCGTAGGCGGCGACCTCAAAGTCTTGATCCATCTTGATGGCGTCGAACGGGCAGCACTCGACACACAGGCCACAGGACATGCAGATGCTGATATCGATGTAGAATGCTCCCGGTTCCTTTGCTGGTCGACCTGTGTCGGGATCCTTACCGCGTTTGACCCAGATGCACTGCGGTGGACAGACTCGAGCGCACATGCCGCAAGCCGTGCAGGTCGGTTTCCCGGTCTCGGGATCGACCACGTGGAAGGGGAAGACGCGGAATCGCTCGGGGAGCGGGGGCTGCTCCTTGGGATACTGGATCGTGAATATGCCCCGTGCCCGGGGGCTCTGCCGCTCTGGCAGTGCCTCGGACGAATATCGATGACCGAAACCGCCCTGGAAGAACCACTTCAGGTCGTCCACGTACGTCACCAGGAAGTGGCGCATCGTGACGCCCAATGACTTTGCTATGCCCAGTCCGTACATTAGCGATCCACCTCGCCCAGTGTGATGTCGATACTGCCCAGAATAGCCACGACGTCGGCGATCTTGTGTCCGCGACAGAGCTCGCCCAGGACGCCGAGATTCACAAAGCTCGCTGTGCGGATATGATAGCGGTAGGGGTTCGCGCCGCCGTCGGACACCAAGTAGAAGCCAAGTTCGCCCTTCGGATGCTCCACCCGACCGTAGGCCTCCCCTGCAGGCACCTTGGTGGTTGGCCGTACCTTTCCGGCCTCTATGGGCCCTTCAGGCAGCCGATCGAGTGCCTGGCGGAGGATGCGCAGGGATTCTCGCATCTCGCCGAAGCGCACCAACACCCGGTCGAAGACATCACCGTTGTTGTGCACCACGACGTCCCAATCGAATTCGTCGTAGATGGAGTACGGCTCGGCTCGGCGCACATCGTAGGGTACTCCAGAGCCACGCAGCAGCGGTCCTGTGCAGCCGTAGGCCACGGCGACATGGGGCGGCAGGATGCCGATGCCCGTGGTGCGAGCACGGAACACCTCGTTGTCGAGGAGGAAGGTCTCCATCTCGTCCACGCGCCGCGGAAAGCGCTCAAACACAAGCTCTCGGGCCATGGGTACGAACCCATCCGGAAGATCTTGAGCAACACCACCGAATCGGAAGTAGTTGCACATCATCCTTGAGCCAGAGGCCATCTCGTACAGGTCGAGGATGAACTCCCGCTCCTCCAGCGCGTAGAGCATCGCCGTGAAGTAGATGCCGAGATCGTTGCATAGGAAGCCGACAGAGACCAGGTGGTTCATCAAGCGTGTCAGCTCCCCCACGATCACCCGGATGTACTCGGCTCGCTCCGGCACCTCCAGATCCATCAACTTCTCAACGGCCACCGCGTAGCCGAAGTTGTTGTACATCGAAGTTATGTAGTCCAGCCGGTCGGTGAAGGGCATATTGCCGAGCCATAAGTTGCGCTCACCGATCTTCTCGTGGTTACGGTGCAGATAGCCGAGGACGGGCTGCAGCCCATGGACCGTCTCACCATCAAGAGTTGCCACCATACGCAGCACGCCGTGGGTGCTAGGGTGCTGCGGCCCGATGTTGAGGACAACCTTGTCCGTCCGCAACCCGGTCTCGGTTGCTGCGGCAATCTCCTCCAATGGCATGTAGACCGCATCCTCTGCCCCGGACTTCCAGCCTCTTGGCACCTCAAGGAGACCGTCTTTCACCCAATCCTCAGGGTACTGGATGTTCCGCTCAAAGGCCGTGTGCTCCTCTGCCAGGCTAGGCTCTCCGGCGGGAAAGCGGCTGCGGAAGGGCTTCTGGTCCTCCTCGAAGTAGGCCTCGTGCCAGTCCTTCCGGAGAGGATGACCCTCAAATCCTTCCCACATCAGGATGCGCCGCAGATCAGGATGACCCTCGAAGCGGACACCCATCATGTCCCAGGCTTCCCGCTCCTGGACATTGGCCGACGGCCAGACTTCGACCAGCGAGGGCACGACCGGATCCTCGCGGTCAGCGTGAACATGGAGTGTGAGCGAGTCTCCCTGCGAGCGGAAGAGGTTGTAGGCTACCTCATAGCGCGCAGGGAAGCCGTTTGTGGCCTCAGGGTAGTCCAGTCCCGTCACGCACGACAGGTAGGCGTAGTCCATATCGTCCCGCAAGAAGGTAGCGATGTCGACCAGCTGACTTGGATCGACCACCAGCCCTACGTGCTCCGCGGGCTTGGCACCACCGGGAAAGCGTTCCTCTATGGCCGACAAAGCCTCCGACGTCACTGCTGAGAGCTGTCGTTCGTCGGCCATGCCTAGCCCTCCTCGCCCTGTGTAACGACCTGCT
>CAYOBT010000461.1:0-2560 GCA_964402205.1 uncultured Anaerolineales bacterium | reverse complement strand
AACTGCGGCGGCGCCGACGATCCCAAGCGCGGCCTTGCCGGGCTCGCCCTCCAACCATGCCTGCCTCTCACCGTCATACTGTGCCATGTGGCGCCAGGTCCCGCCCATAGGGCGCGTCTGGTAGCGCCAACCCCCCACGCCCTGCTCCCCACCAAAGCCGTGCACCGCATGGAACAACGGGGCGGCCGCCTCAAGATTGTTCTCGAGCTCGAAATTGAGGAACTCGCCATGGTAGAGCGGCCTGCCTGGCTCGTACACCAGATTGTCACGAATGATGCCCGTCGCAAAGTTGCCGCCATAGTGATGAATGCCGCCCGAGCCATCCTGGCCACCGTGCGTGCCCTGGCCATTCTCCTCAAAGGCGTTGCCAGAGACCTCGTGCCCCTCACTGAAAGACTCGGCGCCCCAGATATCCAAGAACTCGATGCCGGGGCCAGCGTTCTGCCCGAAATAGTTGTTGCGGATCTTGACCTGTCGCGTCGTCGCCTCAAAGTCGATGGCGCACTGGTCCACCGAGCCCGAATCCGGCGTCCGGGTAAAGCTGTTGTTGACAAAGTGCAGGTCCTTGACGCCTGCCATGAACATCATCGCCGTGCCGGAGCTGGTATAGCGTCCGCAGCACTTGTCCATGGACGAGTTGATGAGAAGCAAATGCTCGCACCCCACAAAGCGCAGCGAGTCGGGAATGCCGCCGGGATTGGGCGCGTCGTCATCGTGGAGATTGAGATGATTGAGCACCATGTCGCGCAGTGGATAGCTGACATCGGTACGCCCGCTCCGGCGAGCTTGGATGGCGAGGGTGTCCGCATTGTGACAGCCCTCAATGCCATCGATATAGACGTTGCGCAGCACCGTCTCGCCCGGTTCGAGCTCCATATAGTCCGACGTGATATAGATCGCTGACGCGATCCCGATGCGATCCAGCGAGGCCTGGCGACGTGCCGGCCCATCGCCCATATCGCGCACAAAGATGCCATAGCAATCATGCACGAACAGGTTCTCCAGCACCAAGCCCTCGTGGCCGGGCGTGTCATAGCTGATCAGGATGCCGCAGCCACAGTTGCCCACCTCCAAATCGCGCACCTTCCAGAAGGAACAATCGTTCATCCGCACGCCACGCTCCAGCGCGTCGCCATTGCGGATGATCCTCGGCCGCGGGCCAGCCCCATAGGCCCCGAGCTCGCACCACGCATCGCGCGTCCCCGAGTTGCTGATCACAAGCTGCTGGTTCCATGTGCAGCCGCGCTTGAGCAGCACCTTGTCGCCAGGCTCGAGCGATCGCTGGTGCAGCGGCGCAAAGTCGTGCCAGGCAGCCGCCTCGCTCGTGCCGGCATGGGCATTGCTCCCATCGCCAGGCTCATTGCTGATATAGTAGGTCGTCATGCGTCCTCCTTTGCCACGAACGCCCCCCGGTCCCCTGTGTTCGTTACGCTACCCTACGGACGTCGCACGCCCTGGGCATCCACGGGAGATCACCTCTCGCGAGCATGCTAGCGCGCGTCCCTTGCCATGTCAACGCCATTGCTCTTCCAGCCAACCAGGGCTGTATGGCGACGCGCTGCGGAGGCCGAAAGCGCCCAGATCCAGTGCAGGACAGGGAGCCGGATTCGCTATCCCAAACATTCCGCTTCCCTGTGATTGTATACGGTATATTGTTATTGGAACCGTTTTGATCTTCCTGAATACATCCAGGTTGGCACTCTTGACACAGCGTGGGCGGACGTCTACGATGGATACGGCTGGCGCCTGCGTGCTGAGTCTGAAGGGAGGCTCGCTGTGAATTTCATCATCATCGTCTCGGATACGTTCCGTCGCGACCACCTCGGCTGCTACGGCAACCCGTGGATCTCTACGCCAAACCTGGACCGCTTTGCCGCAAAGTCCATTGTCTTTGAGCGCGCCTACGCAGGCTCTTTTCCTACGGTACCGAATCGCCATGACGTGATGACGGGCAAGTACACATTCACCTATGCGGAATGGGCACCGTTGCCGAGGGACGAGATCGTCCTAGCCGAGGAGCTGGGCAAGGCCGGCTACACATCGATGATGATCCTGGACACGCCGCACATCACCGAGAATGGCTACTACTTTGATCGAGGGTTCAACGGCTGGGAGTGGATTCGTGGGCAAGAGACTGATCGTTGGCGCACGGCTCCCGCCTACCCCAACATGCCCTGCGACGAGAGCAAACTGCGGTCCCCCGAGCGCATCGCCTCGGTACACCAACGCAATGTGCACTGGCGGCGCTATGAAGAGGACACCTTTGTGGCGCGGACCATGCACGAAGCCTGCCTCTGGCTGGAGCGCAACGACCAGCAGCACGAGAGATTCTTTCTTTATGTCGATACGTTTGACCCGCATGAGCCCTGGGATGCGCCCGAGTGGTACGTCAAGCTCTATGACGATCCCAGCTATGACGGCGAGGATATCAACTACCCTATCTATGGCCCGACCGACTATCTGACGGACGCAGAGCTGCAGCACTGTCGCGCGCTGTACGCCGGCGAGCTCACGCTCGTGGACCGTTGGGTAGGCCGCCTCCTGCAAAAGATCGAGGACA
>CAYOBT010000460.1:0-2563 GCA_964402205.1 uncultured Anaerolineales bacterium | reverse complement strand
ATCTCTTCTCGCATGACATCTACCCACCCGTGCACTGGCCATTGACAGGCATCGTTCCAGAAGCGTTCCACGAGAGCCACTTTCTTGCGACGCGCATCATGACGCTCCCGTGTGACCAGCGCTACGCCCCAGCCGACATGGAATACATCGCCGATTGCGTTGAGGAGGCATTGGCGTGCTAACGGGTTACCTACACCCATCGTATGCGGCATCGCTGGCCGAGTTCGGTAAGCCGCGGCAGCTTGCCCATAGCGGCGCTTGGATCCTCGAGCGTGCAATCCCGGGCTCGACCCTCCACGATGCCATGGGCTGCTATCCCCTTCTGGCATGTCCTCACCTGCAGGATTTGCCAGCGGACCTTGAGACGCTCTCGGCAGAGATTGTGAGCCTGACCTTTGTCACCGATCCCTTCTGCGATAGCGACCCGTCCGACCTGAAAGAGTCCCTCGACGTGTGCGTCCCGTTCAAACGCCACTATGTGGCTGATCTCTCACTGCCGCGAGAAGAGTCCGTCTCCAGGAGCCACCGTCAGCATGCCCGACGTGCTCTCCGCACCGTTGCCGTAGAAGAGTGCCAGCACCCTCCAGACCACCTGGACGAATGGGTCGAGCTGTACAGCCACCTCATCCAACGACATCAGATTCGCGGGCTCAGGGCCTTTTCCCGTCAAGCCTTTGCCAAGCAGCTGGCTGTTCCGGGTGCCGTGCTCTTCCGGGTGCGCCATGGCGGAGAGACCATCGGAGCAAACCTGTTCTATCTCCAGGACGACACTGCTTACAGCCATCTGTCAGCCTTCTCGGCCCGTGGCTACGCCCTCGGCGCATCGTATGCCGTCAAGTGGTTCGCCATGGAAGCGCTTGCAGGCAACGTCCGCTGGCTCGACTTTGGGGGCGCGGCCGGCCTTGCCGACAGCGCCGAGGACGGGCTAGCTCAGTTCAAGCGAGGATGGGCGACTGGCAAGCGGACAGCCCATCTGTGTGGCGCTGTGCTGGATCGGGAAGCGTACGCGCATCTGACGCGATCGCGAGGGAACCAGGGAACCCTCTACTTTCCCGCCTATCGCGACGGCGAGTTCGCTTGAGCCACCCATGCCATGCACCATCAGCCCGCAAGGAGATGCATCTATGAAGCCACTGCGTGTCTACCTCCGCGCTCTGGAAGCTGAAGACTATCGCACATCCCACGTCTGGCGCCAGGATCCACGAATCTGGTCCATGGTCGTCGGTCGACGCTACTTTGTCTCTTCCGACTACGAGAAACGTTGGGTTCAGGACGCGATTGCTGACAGCCACGACAATGTAAGGCTTGCGATCTGCCTGCGAGAGAACGATGAGTACATAGGCAATATCTACCTTCGCAACATCGACTGGTTCAGCCGCAGTGCAAGCCTCGCCAAACTAATCGGTAGCAAGGCCCATTGGGGTAAGGGCTACGGGACCGAGGCCACGCTGCTGATCCTTAGGCACGCCTTCTATGACTTGGGCCTCGAGCGGATCGATGCCCGCACACTCGTGACCAACCTGGGCTCCATCCGAGTAAACGAGAAGTGCGGTTTCCGCATCGAGGGGACCCTCCGCCACGCCGCCTTCAAGGACGGCGCCTATCGCGATCTCTATCTCATGGCCGTTCTCAGAGAAGACTTTGACGAGATCGCTACCACCTATGGCCTGTTGCCAGATCAACCGAGTGCGCCAGACCCGTCAGATCGCGGCTGACGGATAGCCACGGTGGCTGTGCTGCCGAAGGTGCCTGGCCGCGTCACGGCTCTTTGCAGGCCTCAAACCTTCGTGGTACGCTGCGGTCGGCGGCTTTCGCCCAGATCGGTGCCGCGGCAAGCCGCCGTTCCGCGCCATCCGCGGATCGTGAGAGGTCTATGGCCCCAAGGTGGCATGCATGCAATCGTGTCGTCCCGTTTTCGTGATTGGCAACCCAAGATCGGGTACCACGCTCCTTCGACTGCTCCTCCACAACCATAGGGATCTGGTCGTGCCTCCCGAGTGCGGTTTTGTCCTGTGGTGGCAAGGCAAGTATGGCGATTGGTCGGCTGGCGATGCAGGAGATCGCTCCCGGCGCGAAGCATTCCTCGCGGACCTATTCCATTCGCGCAAGATCGAGACCTGGGGACTCGATGTGAATGCGCTGCGAGAGGCAATCGTCCAAGAGCAACCTGCATCCTATCCGAAGATGGTGGCTCTCGTGTATGCCGCATATGCCCAGAGCATCGGCAAACGCGCGAGACGGTGGGGCGACAAGAACAACTTTCACGTCCGCCACATCTCGCGACTGCATCGACTGTTTCCCCGTGCCCAGTTCGTGCACATTGTGCGAGACGGGCGCGATGTGGCCTGCTCGTATCGTGGCGCCATGAGTAGACGCAGTGACTCGGAATATGCGCCCCAGCTACCGGTAGACATCCGAGAGATCGCCGAAGAGTGGACCTCCAACCTCCGTCACGCCATCGAGGATCTGAGCAGTCTGCCATCGCACCAATTCGACGAGCTACGATACGAGGACCTGGTGGCAAACCCGGGTGCATCGCTGCGCGATCTCTGTGGCTTTCTGG
>CAYOBT010000459.1:0-2564 GCA_964402205.1 uncultured Anaerolineales bacterium | reverse complement strand
CCGAATCTGCTGATACCGGCTGTAGGCAGAACGAACGCGATACTGCGCATAGAGCCCCAGCAAGAGTGCTGGCAGCGCAAAGAGATAGTAGGTAGGATTGAACATTGGCCAGAACATACGTCACCGTCCGGATGATACTAGTTGGTTGCTGACATAACTATCCAAGCTGAGTATATGGCTCTGGCGGGTGTTACGCAAAAAAAGGCGCGTTTCGGAGACTAGCCTTCTATCTCGGCGCGCCAGCGCTCCAGGAGGTCCGGAATGCTGTTGACGACGAGGTCCGGTGGTGGATTCCATGCCGCGGCTTCCTCGCGCGTGCTGATGCCGGTGAGTACCAGGATCGTTCCGATGCCGGCGCGCTGGCCTCCCAGGATGTCGGTGTCCAGTCGGTCGCCGAGGATGGCGGTCTCCCCGGCAGAAGCGTCCAGCATGTCCAGGCAGCGTTGGATGATGATGGGCTCGGGCTTGCCCACGATGACAGGCTCCACATCGGTGGCCGCGACCAGGGCTGCCAGAATACTGCCCGCGCCCGGAATGATGTCGTTCTCCATCGGATAGGTCTTGTCGGGATTTGTACCAACGAACGTGGCGCCATCTCGGATGGCGAGCGTGGCTGTCTTCAGCTTCTCAAACGTCACCGTCTTGTCCCATCCCGCTACGACCAGGTCAGCATCGCGGCCAGCCATGACAAAGCCAAAGCGCTGAAGCTCTTGTACCAGACCCTCTTCGCCGATCACATTCACCTTCGTGCCAGCGGGAGCCAGCGTTCGCAGATGGGCGGCTGTCGCGACCGCAGAGGTCATGACCTCGTCCGGCGTGACCGTGATGCCAAAGCTTGCGAGGCGCTCTACAAAGGCCTCGCGGGTGAGAGTCGAGTTGTTGGTGACGAGGAGATAGCCGATGCGGTTGGCTCGCAGAAAGCCAAAAAGCTCGGCCGCGCCTGGCAGCGGCGTCTTGCCGCGATAGAGCACGCCGTCGAGGTCGATGAGCAGATCACGTATGTTCGCGAGGTCCATGCAGGTAGTCGCTCCTTTGGTTGGGCGCAGGATAGGGCTCCGCATGCCAAGGGCGCTCGACCGAGCGCCCTTGCTAGACACGAGAGATCACTTGTGGCGCAGCTACTCTTTGACGGGAAGGGTGCAGCCGCTTAGCTGCTCAATCACCTTGACGACCGCCGAGTGATCGAGATCGCCCCAGCCATTGGCTAGCATGGAGGTAAAGAGCTCGTGCGCCAACGCCGAAGCCGGGAGCGATGCTCCATAGGCTCGGGCCGTCTCTCGGATGATATTCAGGTCCTTGTAGTGGAAGCGACTACGAAAGCCCGGCTCATAGTCCCCCTCCACGATGCGCGGACCGCGCACGTCCATCACGCGGGTCTGGGCATAGCCGGCGCTGAGCACCTTGATGATGATCTCGGGCTCGACGCCTGCCTTGGCACCTAGCACCAGGGCCTCGGCCATCCCGATAAAGTTGAGCGCTACCTGGATCTGGTTGCAGGCCTTGACAGTTTGGCCTGCGCCCGATGGTCCACACAGCGTCGGTGTGCCCAGGAGCTCGAAAATGGGCTTGGCGCGCTCAAACGTCTGCTCATCGCCGCCGACCATGATGGAGAGCCGCGCTTCTTGGGCTCCCACCTCTCCACCGCTCACCGGCGCGTCCAGCATGGCGCAGCCTTTCTCGGCCGCCGCCTCGGCGACCTCGATGGCCGTGACGGGCGAGATGGTGGACATATCGAGAAGCAGGGTCCCCGGTCGGGCGCCAGCCAGGACGCCATCCTCTGGCAGGTAGACCTTTTCGACGTCCGGCGAGTCTGGCACCATAGAGATGACAACATCCGCGCGCTCGGCCACCTCTCGGCTAGAGGCCGCCGCCTCGGCTCCTTTGTCAACCAAGGCCTGTACGGCCTCGGGCATGATATCGTAGCATACAATCGTGTGGCCAGCCCCCATGAGATGCCCGGCCATAGGACGCCCCATGATGCCCAGTCCGATGAACCCGATGGTTGGTTTCTCCATGTCTGTTCCTCCTGCATGATGGCGCGATGGGGGCGTAGCGGTGCGACGATAGCACGGCCGGATTATACGTCCGAGGGGATATGCGTCAAGGCCTGGGGGAGCTCTGGTTGCGATGCTCTGCCGGTGTGCGCTAGAATGGGGCAGCACAGTTGAGGAGGAGCATTGCAGGTTCAGTTAGGGGCCGCCAAGGTCGCCAAGTACGCCACGCGTGAGAGCGGTGACACGCTAGAGCTCATCGAACGTCCGCATGGGGGCTACTCTGCCGTTCTAGTGGATGGCCAGCGGAGTGGGCGCTCTGCCAAGATCATCTCCAACATTGTGGCACGCAAGGCGGTGTCGCTCATCGGAGAGGGCGTTCGTGATGGGGCAGTTGCTCGCGCGACGCACGACTATCTCCGTACGCATCGTCGGGGACAAGTGTCGGCAGAGATGCTCATCTTGTCCGCGGACTTTGCCACGCAGACGCTCGTCATCTCGCGCAACAGTCACTGCCCGTGTATCCTCTACCAGGATGGTGAGGCGCACGCGCTGCAGGGCCCCAGTCAGGTG
>CAYOBT010000458.1:0-2567 GCA_964402205.1 uncultured Anaerolineales bacterium | reverse complement strand
GAGGCCGCTGGTGTCCACGCGGAAGCGCATCACATCCCCGATCCGCAGCGCGGCTGTCTCGCCGTCGCGGCAGGCAACGACGGCCCGACGCCCTACAGCGTGGGCTCGCCCGGTTGCGCGGCGGGCGTCATCACCGTGGGCGCCGCCAGCGACCTGGATCGCATCGCCACCTTTTCCTCGCGCGGACCCACCGCCGACGGACGCACCAAGCCCGATGTCGTCCTGCCCGGCGTGGAGATTATCGCGCCTCGCGCCGCTGCCACCACCATGGGCACGCCCATCGACGACTGGTACACGGCTTCGTCGGGCACCAGCATGGCCACGCCACACGCGGCCGGCCTGGCGGCTTTGCTCCTCCAAGCTGAACCGGACCTCACGCCGCTCGAGATCAAGTCGCGCCTGATGCGCACCGCCATCGACTTGGGGGCACCCGCCAACGCTCAGGGAGCGGGTCGCGTAGATGCCTGGCGCGCCTACACCGACGAGACCAGCGACGTCCCCGCGCCCGAGCCGCAACCCGTGCCAGCTCCTGGCAACCCCGGTTGCCTCGCCCTGATCGCGACCCTGCTGCTGCCACACCGCTAGCGACGTCTTGACGAAAGGAATAGTCATGTCCATCCTGCTGACCGGCGACGATCTCATCGACCTGGCCGTGCAGACCGAGACCCGCGGCGAGGCCTTTTACCAGCAGGCGGCCGCCAGATCCGAGCCTGGCCCCGCTCGCGACCTGTTCACCTACTTGGCCGAGCAAGAGGCCCAGCATAGAGAGACGTTCCGCAGCCTCTTTGGCGCTGTCGTTGTCACCGAGGACGCTCCCACCACCTGGGACGAGGCCATCGCTTACATCGAGGCAACCGTCGACCGCGCGTTCTTTGCGGGCAAGGACCAACCGATCAAGACCATCGACCCCGGCGCCTCTGTGAAGGACATGCTGACGCAAGCCATCGCCTTTGAGCAGCAGACCCTGCTCTACTTTCTGACGCTGCGCGACCTCGTGCAGCCGGCCAACCGCCCCTTGATCGACAAGATCGCGGACGAGGAGCGCAGCCACGTCCGCAAGCTAGCCGCCATGCGTGCCTCGCTCGACGAGGCCTAGCGCCAACATCCGCCACAAGGAGCCAACCATGCGCACCAACGCTGCCAGCTTTGAGGCCCTCCGCGCCTATGTCGAGGACCTCCCCATCATCGATTGCCACGACCACACCGGCGAGTGCGGTCCCAAGTATGAAGACCCACTCCAGGTGATGGTCAACGGTTACTTTCCCAGCGACCTCCAAAGCGCCTCCTGCGATGCCGACATCGAGCGCATGCAGGACCGCAAGATCCCCTGGGAAGAGCGCTGGCCCGTCTTTGAGCGAGCCTGGAAGCGCACCTGCCACACCGGCTATGCCCAGGTGACCCGCCGCGTCCTCGCCAAGTTCTATGACGAGGAAGAGGTCACCCTCGAGGCCGCGCGCCGTATGCAGGACAAGCTCCTCGACCTCACCGACTGCGATACTTATGAGAATATCCTCGAGGAGGCCAAGATTGTCGCCCGCCTGGAGGACGTCTGGCCGCCCCTCGCCAAGGTGATGGACGGTTCGTACGAGCTCAGCCCGCGGGGCCGTATGATCATCTCGCTGCCCGCGCTGCACGCCATCCGTTCGCGCCAGTCCGTCGGCGAGACGCAGATCGAGAAGGCCTTGGGCATCACCATTACCTCGCTCGACGAGTACCTCGATGCCTGCCGTCGCGCCTTCCGAGTTCTCAAGGACGCCGGGGCCGTCGCCTTTAAGGATCAGAGCGCCTACACGCGCCAGATCGCCTATGGCAACCCCAGCCGCGCCGAGGCCGAGGCCGTCTTTAACTGGTTCATGGAGGACCCGCGCCGCTCTGCCGCCTACCCCGACCAGACGCGCCCCCTGGACGACTATCTCATGCACGCGTTCATGCGGATGGCGCGCGATCTGGATCTGGCCGTCCAGATCCACACGGGCCACATGGCCGGCATCCGCAACGAGATCACCAAGACCAATGCCGTCCATCTGACGCGGCTCATCGAGCTCCACCGCGAGGTACAGTTCGATCTGTTCCACGCCAACTGGCCCTACGACGGCGAGCTGATCTACCTGGCCAAGAACTATCCCAATGTGGCCATCGACTTTTGCTGGGCCAACATCATCGACCCGATCTACTGCCAGCGGATGTTCCAGCAGGTGGTCTCGGCGGTGCCCCATGCCAAGGTCCACGGCTATGGCTCGGACTTTGGCGGGAACGCCGATCGCGCCTGGGCCCACGCCAGCATCGCCCGCGACAATATCGCAATCGCGCTTTCGCAGATGATCGAAGACCACTGGTTCGGCCTGGACGAAGCCCGCGAGATCGCCGCTGGGTGGATGTTTGATAACGCCAACGCATTCTTCCGGTTGGGGCTAGAGCGGTAACGTCCCACGCGGATCGCCCGCGCGGGCGATCCGCGTCCCGTGTCATCGGGTTGTCGCGAGCACGCATCCCTATCCTTCCACGTTTCGCTGCCCTGCTGCAGCATCAGCCAACACACCATACCATCGACGAAAGGCACGCTGCCA
>CAYOBT010000457.1:0-2570 GCA_964402205.1 uncultured Anaerolineales bacterium | reverse complement strand
CTGCCATGAACACGCTTCTGGAGAATCTGGCGCGCTGGGTGTGCCGCGAGCGTGATCTGCCCACCTCCGAGATGCGGCGTGCGCGGCTTCTGGCAGCCATGGTGATGGCTCTGGTGCCTCCCACAGCCATTGTCGTGGTTGCCGGCCTTGCTGGTCTTGCCCTAGAAGGCACGGTCCTATCTATCGCCCTGAACTATGGCCTGGCACTCTCTGCCGTTCTGCCACTGCCCTTGGTCGTCGGACGGCTCACGCGCCCTTTGCTGGGAGGGGCCCTGCTGGCGATCGTGCAGTTTGTCTTGGCCGTGACGATCATCGTGCATCATGGCGTCGGCCACGTCAGCTCGGTCGTCTTTGCCATCAGTGCCCTGACGGCGACGACGCTCCTGAACGTCTGGTGGGCCATCGCGATCACGGCAGCAAGCGTTGTCAGCTATGTGCTTCTGGGCCTGCGGCAGCTTGGCGGGCAGATCCCGTCTGCCGTGCCACCGACGAGCACCCTGCCCCTGGATGCCATCGGGCTTCTCCTGAGCACCGGCATCGTCGTCACGTTTCACCTCGTCTATGCGCAATGGACCGACAGCGTCCTACAACGAGAGCGCAGACTTCGCGCAGAGCTGCGCCAGGCCCGTGATTCCCTCGAAGAGCGGGTCGCGCAACGGACCCAAGCCCTGGCGGAAAGTGAGGCGCGCTACCGTCTCTTGGCGGAGAACGCCACTGACATGATCGTCCGGCTGAATAGCGACGGTGATATCAGCTACCTGTCCAACGCCTGCCAGAGTATGCTGGGATACGACCCAGAGACGCTAGTGGGCGCGGACCCGCTGGACTGGTCGCATCCCGATGATAGGGCTGCGATGCAGCAAGCCTATCGCGACGTCGCGCGTGGTCAAGCCTCGACTGGCCCGTTTGTGGCCAGGCTGCGCCGCGCCGATGGCACCTACCTCTGGACCGAAAGCCGCTACCGAGCCATCGCAGATCCAACCACAGGCATGCTCGATCACGTCGTCGCCGTGACGCGTGATGTGACCCGCGAGCACGAGCTGCAAGAGATGCTGCGACAACACGCTGTGTCGCGAGCCGTTGGGCAACTCGCCGGCGGCATGGCCCACCATTACAACAACCTGGCGCAAGTGATCCTGGGACACTCGGAGCTGTTGCTCGATGACCCAAGCTTGACCGACGCGATGCGCGAGGACCTGGAGAACATCCGAGCCGCCGGCCAGGGCGCAGCAGATCTCACGGCCAAGCTGCTAGCCTACGCGCAGCAGCAGCGCCTGCTGCCCAGAGCCACACCCATCGGTCCCCTCCTATCGGACCAGATCGCGCCCTTGGAAGCCATCTTGGGACCGGACGTGAACGTCTCCCTGGATGCCGACCCGCAAGCTGTAGCCTATGTGGATCCAGAGCAGCTTGGACGCGTTCTGGCCAACCTGGCCATGAATGCCGCCGAAGCCATGCCCGACGGTGGAGCCTTTAGCGTAAGGGCAGAGCGCGTTCGCATCGAGGGCACAGAAGACGCGAGCCCGCAGCCTGCACCAGGTATGTATGTCCGCATCACCGTGCACGACACGGGCAAAGGCATCGCGGAAGAAGTCCAAGATCGACTGTTCCAGCCCTTTGGCGCCATGGACAACCTCGCCGAGAGCGAGGGGCTCGGCCTGGCAGTCGTCTATGGGGTCGTGCGACAGAGCGGCGGCGATATCCTCATCGAGAGCGAGCCCGGCCAGGGGACGACCGTGCAGCTTCTTCTGCCAGCATCGCTCGACCAGATCCACGTTGACGAACTAGATCAGGAGGGGACGTGAAACGCCGCTGGCTCCGAATCGGCCTGGGATTCCTCGCCGTTGCGGGCGTCTGGGCGACCAGCCTCTACAGCTACCTGCTCTTTCACACGCTGGTCGAGCTGTTCGCCATCGTCGTCGCGGGGGCCGTATTCATGCTGGCCTGGAACACACGACCCCAACTGGATGATAGCTTCCTGCCGTGGGTTGGCGCCTCGGTTCTGGCAGCCAGTCTCATTGACCTGGTGCATACCCTGGCCTACCGCGGCATGAATGTGTTCGTGGGATACGATGCCAACCTCCCTACGCAGCTGTGGATCGCGGCGCGGGGGCTTCAGGCCGCATGTCTGCTCGTTGCGCCCGCCCTTCTAGGGAGGCGAGTCCGCCTGCGACCCCTTGCCATCGCCCTTGCCGGCCTCACAGTGCTCCTCATCGCCGCACCCTTGGCGAGAGTTTTCCCCGACTGCTACATCGAGGGGCAGGGACTCACGCCCTTCAAGATCCATGCCGAGTACGTCATCTCGGGCACCCTGGTCGCCGCTACCGTCCATCTTTGGGTGAAGCGACGCTGGCTGGCACCACGCACGCTCCACCTGCTCGTGGCTATGAACCTGCTCACCGTCGGCGCAGAGCTTTTCTTCACGCTGTATGTGGGTGTCTACGATCTGTCCAATGCTTTGGGACATCTCTTCAAAGTGGCCAGCTATGCCGTGTTGTACGCGGCGTTGGTCGAGACCGGCCTACGCAGACCGCATGAGCTGCTGTGGCGCCAGCTCACAGAAAGCGAAA
>CAYOBT010000456.1:0-2577 GCA_964402205.1 uncultured Anaerolineales bacterium | reverse complement strand
ATAGTGCACGTTGGGCGTGGTGGCGACGACGACGGCATCCAGCTCGCATTCGTCGAGGAGCTGATCCACGTCGCTATAGTAGCGGGGCACGCCGTAATGCTCCGCCTGCTTTTGCGCCTTGGCCAAGGTGCGGCTGTGTACCGCGACGACCTCGGCCAGGGGATCCTCGCTCAACGGCGCGAGGTGCCCGTAGGTACCCCACCATCCAACCCCGATGACGGCGATGCGAACCTTGGACATGCTTGCTCTGCTCCTGACTGTGATGTGCAACGACGGCAAACGCTAGACTTGGGCCTCGGTGATCTGCTCGAACAGGCGGCCATACGCGTCCACGATGGCATCCATGCGGCGGTCCACCTCCTCGTCCACCACGCGGCGTGCGGGCTCGGCGTCGTACCAGGCGATGGACTGGCGGATCCCCTCGGCAAAAGGCAGCGTCGCGCAAAAGGATGGCACCGCGCGCTTGATCTTGGTATTGTCAAAGACGACGCTATGGGCCTTGTCGCCCTTGAGATTGGCGCCCCAGTCTGGGGCGAGCGCGGCGATCAGGTCCGTGGGGATGTGGACCAGCTCGATATCCACGCCAGCCGCTGCCGCCGTGGTGCCGTAGATCTGGTCCCACGGCAGGACCTCATCGCTGGTGATGTGGTAGGCCTGGCCGAGGGATTGCGGCAGCCCGAACAGGCCCACAAGTCCGACGGCGAAATCGGTGGTGTGCGTCATCACCCAGAGCGAGCTGCCGTCCCCGTGGGAGATGATCGGCTTGCCCGTGCGCATGCGATGCAGCACCGTATAGCCGTGCCCGCCGATGCTCGAAGGGATCCACGCGGTGCCATAGGTGTAGGATGGCCGCACGATGGTTACCGGGAACCCGATCTGGCGATAAGCATCTACCAAGGTGCGCTCGCAGGCGATCTTGTCCTGTGAATAGTTCCAGTACGGGTTGTGGAGCGGCGTGGACTCGGTGATGAGATAGCTCGCGGGGGGCTTTTGGTAGGCGCTGGCGGTGCTGATATGGATATACTGCCCGACCTGCCCATGGAAGGCGTCGATATCCAGCGCGATCTCGTCGGGCGTGAACCCGATAAAGCTCGCGACGACGTCGTACTTGCCGTCACGGGCGACGTCGCGCAGACGCTCGGCGTCATGGCGATCGCCGCGGATGGCGGTGACGGGTCGGCTGAAGGTGGGTTGCGAATGGCCCCGGGTATAGATGCTGACCTGGTGGCCTCGCTCCAGCGCCCGTTCGACGCAGGCGCTGCTGATATTGCCGGTGCCGCCGAGGAAAAGGACTTTCATGGCATCTTCCTTTCTCTAGTCGTCTGCATCGGTATGGGATACATGGCTCTCGATGAACTCGATGCGCACGCCGTCGGGCGCCTCGATCACGGCCAGGCGCACGCCCGGAGCCGCCAGGTTGGGGCGCTCCACAAAGATGACGCCTCTGGCATCGAGCATGGCGGCCAGCGCGTCCAGCTCTTGCACCTCAAAGCCAAAGTGGTCCAGCCCAAAGCGAGGCTGCACCGACTTGGGTAGGGGAAGCTCGCGCTCCAACTGGCCGTGGATGACCAGCGTCGTGCCCTGCAGATCCAGCTCATGCTCGACGGATCCGCGGAATCTGCGCGTCGCAACCAGCTCGGCGTCGAGCACCTGCTGGTACCAGGCCGATGTGACGTCCACGTTCTCGGCCTTCAGGTGGATGTGGGGGCGTGCGAGTCGTACCATGGCGCTCCTGTCGATGGATGTACGGGCCGCGAACCAGACCGATGATAGCACAGGCGCTCGTGAGGGTCCAGAGCGGGTAGGCGCACCGTAGGCTGAGCGTGAATTCCTCGCGATTTTACGCAGTCTTTGTTGTATTCTGCCGTACGCTGTGTACAATAGCGCATAGGAAACAGGAGGAGGTCCTCGCGATGTGGCTCTCCGTCAACATGCAGCGCGTCGTCGAGTTTCTGGTGGGCCTCTTGGAGACGCCTAGCCCTACGGGGTACCATCAAGAGGCCATGCAATACGTCCAGGAGCGCATGGAGGCGCTCTCGCTGGACGGCCTCAGCATGCGCTCCACCAACAAGGGGGCCCTGGTCTTTACTTGGGCCGGCGAGCGCAACGATGCTCCCCGCGCCGTCAGCGTCCACGTGGACACCCTCGGGGCCATGGTGCGTGAGATCAAGACGAACGGCCGCCTGCTCATGACCCAGCTCGGCTCCTATGCCTGGAACGCCGTCGAGGGCGAGAACGTCACCATCATCTCGGTGAGCAACGGCGCGCGCCACACCGGCACTATCCAGACCGTGGCGCCCAGCGTGCACACGAGCAACGAGGCCGAAAAGGGCAAGCGCGAAGAGGAGCGCATGGAGGTCCGCCTGGACGCCCGCGTCTCCAAGCGCGAGGAGACGGCCGCCCTCGGCATTGAGGTGGGCGACCTCATCAGCTTTGCCCCGCGTGTGGAGGTGACAGATACGGGCTATATCAAGAGCCGCCACCTGGACGACAAGGCCGGCGTCGCCGTGGTCTTTGGGGCGCTGCTCACCATGCGCGACCTGGGGCTCCGCCCCGCCCAGGATACCCACTTTTTCA